>NZ_JBWKYN010000043.1:0-34601 GCF_059423785.1 Arcicella sp. GW458-12-2-14-TSB2
GGATATAGTAGTAAACTAAAATCCGTAAAAAATCCTATTTTTAGATAAATTTCAAAACACAAAAAGGCTTGTCAATTTGTCAAACCCAAAATCCATGTTTAATTTTGATTAATTAACATAAAGCGAATAAAAATCGCCAAGATGATACCATGATAAAAAATAATTGGACTAGAGAGGAAATCGAAGAAATTTATAATCTCCCTTTCATGGAATTAGTGTACCGTGCAGCTACTGTACATCGCCAATTCAATGACCCTCAGGAGGTACAAATCAGCACATTGCTTTCAATCAAAACAGGCGGTTGTCCTGAAGATTGTTCTTATTGTTCTCAAGCAGCTCGTTATCATACCGACGTGAAAGTTCAAAAACTAATGGAACTTGATGAAGTATTGGCGGCGGCTGAAAGAGCTAAAAATGCTGGTAGCTCACGTTTTTGTATGGGTGCTGCTTGGCGTGAAGTACGTGACAACAAAGATTTTGACAAAGTATTAGGGATGGTAGAAGGCGTAAACGCTATGGGTTTAGAGGTTTGCTGTACTTTAGGGATGTTGACAGAATCTCAGGCTGAAAAACTAAAAAATGCTGGTTTATATGCCTACAACCATAATGTTGATACAAGCGAAGAACACTACGAAGATGTAATTTCTACCCGTACTTTCTCTGATCGTTTGAATACAATTGATAATGTCCGCAAGGCAAAAATTTCTGTTTGTTCAGGCGGTATTATCGGCTTAGGTGAATCTGACGGCGACCGTATCGGTATGTTGAAAACATTGGCTAATATGCCTCAACACCCTGATTCAGTACCTATCAACAACCTTGTGCCTATCAAAGGAACACCGCTAGGTGACCAAGAGCCCGCTTCTATTTGGGATATGGTAAGAACTATCGCTACGGCTAGAATTTTGATGCCAAAATCAATGGTAAGGCTGTCGGCTGGACGTATGGATATGACTTACGAAGGACAAACACTATGTTTCATGGCTGGGGCTAATTCTATTTTCTCAGGTGATGTGTTATTAACTACGCCAAACCCTGCGGTTAAAAATGACCAAGAATTATTCCAGATTCTAAGCATCAAACCACGTGAAGCTTTTAAAGATACTAAGAAGGCTGGCGTTGAATTTCAAGTAATCCCTACTGCTGGAAAAACATTAGGCATTGAAGAAGTAACTGTATAAATTTTATTCATACATTTTATAAGATACAAAATGGCTTTACAAATTGGTGATATAGCTCCAAATTTTACTTTATTTAATACGGTAAAAAAAGAAATTAGTCTGTCAGACTATAAAGGCAAAAATGTTGTTATCCTTTTTTTCCCTTTAGCTTTTACAAGTGTTTGTACAGCAGAACTTTGTGAAATGAGAGATAATATTGCTACCTATTCAGCACTAAATGCTGAGATTATAGGGATTTCAGTTGACTCTCTTTTTACTTTAGATAAATTCAAGGCAGAACAAAGCCTTCCGTTTGATTTATTATCTGATTTTAACAAAGAAGTATCAACGGCTTACGAAAGCATTTATGAGAACTTTGTGTTAGGAATGAAAGGTGTTTCAAAACGCTCAGCTTTCGTAGTAGATGGCAATGGCACTATTCAGTATGCAGAAGTACTAGAAAGTGCTGGTGATGTTCCGAACTTTGATGCAGTAAAGGAAGCGCTAGCAAAAATATAAATATCAGACGCTCGTCATGCTAAAAATGACGAGCGTTTTTGTTTAAAACAAAATCCATTACCTCAGGTTGTTTAAGAAACCCTTATCAACATGAAAACTTCCTTTTTCGTTTTTCTCTTCTTTTTATTATTTTCAAAAACTGCTTTTGCACAAGAAAATCCCATCATTACCTTTCAGCAAGAACGCATTCATTTAAATCAACATGGCATGAAGGTACTTGGCAGTTGGGCAGGGGTCAATTTAATTACTAATGGTATTTTAAGGGCTAATACTACTACTGGCAGTAATCGGTATTTTTATGAAATGAATATCTATTGGAATGTAGTGAACGGCACTTTAGCAGGATTGGGCTTATTACAAAATAAGACTCAAGATTACAGTAACTCGGGAGTATTACTGAGCTTGGAAGAACAGCATGCTATAGAAAAAACATTTTTGATTAATTCAGGCTTGGATGTAGCTTATGTAATGACGGGAGTATATTTATTAGAGAAGAGCAAGAACTCAACAGACCAAGAAGAAAGGTTAAAGGGATATGGACAGTCCGTAATATTACAAGGAGGTTTTTTATTACTTTTTGATGGTATTATGTATGGTGTACATCGCTCTCATTATACTAAAAACAAGCGCATTTTCCAGCATATGATTTTTACGGGCAATCAATTAGGGTTAGTCTGGAAATTTTAAAGAAAACCTCCAGACTAATTTCTAAACTATCTGTTAATAATAATTCTTTTCGTAATTAAAAGCGAATCGGTATTTAATCTTAACATATATTGTCCTTCGGGCAAGTCAGTTAAATTCATTGTTCTGCTGGCATCTAATGACGAAATTGTCCCCCTCTGTAGCAAGCCTCCTAACAAATTATAGACTTCATACGTAGTATTATTCCAAGGGTCTCTGGCTTCAATTTTAAATACTCCATTACTTGGATTTGGATAAATTGACACGCCATTATCATTAAAGAATTTAAAGGCATACTGGTTTGAAACAGGAGAAAAGCAAACCTTGTCTCCATAAAATAATGTAGGATAGACGTTTTTAGCTATAACACTCAGATTGGCTTCCTCGGTAAATCTTATTGAGCTTCCCGATAGATTATTGTTGGCTACCCCATTCACCTGCCAAACGTATTGGTCAGCCCTAACAGCATTTACTCCTACAGTATAAGGGCTTAAACGAACGATTGAGTCCACTCGTGGAGGATTCGCTTTTACGGATACAAATACAGTGGGCGAAATTGGTGATTTACAGTCATTCCCATCAGTCTGATAAGCACGAAACCCTCCAGACTGTGTAATAGTTAGGTTTTGAATACCAAAATTTGTAACTGTACCATTCTGACTAGCAAGCCACGTGGGTCTGTTGCCTGCAATTAAGCTCATTTGTAAAGTTGTATTATCTCCATCACAAAACACAGTATCTTTCGTTGATAAAATAGTAGGCGTGGCAGGCAAAGGATTCACCGTTATTTTTTGCGCTGCTGATGCCATTGAAAAACAATTATTACCATCAATGGTTCTGACAGTATAATCACCCGAAGTATTTATTCTTATATTTTGAGTGCTTGTTCCTGTATTCCACAAATACCTATTGGCCGATACATTAGATGAAGTAAGCGTTACATCAGTATCTGCACAAAAAGTTGTTGGGCCACTCGCTACGATAGTTGGAGTGGGTGGTAAAGGATTTACTATAATCTGAATGCCGTCTGAAATCGGAGAAGAACAACCTTGAGGACTAATCGTTGTTACTCTGTAAGTACCCGAAGTATTTATTCTCAAGTTCTGACTATTCGTTCCTGTACTCCATAAATAACTCCCTGCCTGTGTATTCGATGAGGTTAATGTTACATCAGTATCTGCACAAAAAGTTGTTGGACCACTCGCTGCAATAGTTGGTTTTGGGGGTAAAGGCTTATTCGTTGTAGTAACGGTTGGTGAAAAATCAGATTGGCAACCATACTGATTAACTGTTCTTACGGCAAAACTTCCTGAGGTAGAAACATTAATAGACTTCGCAATACTTCCGTTGCTCCATTCATAGATAGCTGCGTCGTTAGCATTTAATGTAACACTATTACCATCACAAAAACTAACATCGCTACTAGCCGTAATAGATGCCGACGGAACAGCGCTCCCTACAAAAGATATGTAAGGTACCTGAATAACATTGCCTACATTATCACGAAAACGAGCATAATACTTTTTATCGGTTCCTACTGAAAGTCTAGTTAATTTCTGGCTTGAAAATACACCACTTGAAAAATTACTACCATTATTTGACCATTGATAGTTTGAGTAGCCATCTGGCAAGTTTACATCGACCTGATTGTTTCCACAATAGAAATCCAAATTACCAATTGTCATCGGTAGTTGTGGTCTTGAGTTTCCAAAAAAGTTATCATTCAACGCATTACTCCATGCATTTGCTAGTTGCTCCAAGCCTACTCCATTGAAATGTACACCATCTTGACGCCCCGTAACCTGAATTTGGTCGGTATTAGGGCCAAAAAATACATTATTGTTGGCTTGGTTAATTACTGCCAATTGTCCATTGATAATATTCTGGTCAGTAACGATGGGTGTACCGCAAATACCACTACATGGGGTAGCAGACCCTCCAGAAGTCAAAGAGACTACCCAGCTTATATCTTTACCAGAGTCTGACCTAGACTTATTGATAATTGTTTGAAGATTTGAACGATATACCTCGCTATTGGTAGCTAGTTTTTGATTAACCAAAAAATTATCAGACTCACCCTGACACCATAAAACAGCACGAATGCCTAATTGAGCAACGAAATAATGAAAGGAATCTGAAAGGTCTTGATATGGTAACTTGTTTTGATAGGTTCCTCCAATATATGGATTGGGGGCATTGTTTCCATTCGCAGAAATTGCCCAAGTGCTACTTGAGGTACCCTCAAAAGCAGCATTAAAAAACATTACTGGTACATTTAATTTATTTACGAGTAAATCGCCTAGTCTTCCCCAACACCAACCATTCATTCCTCTTGGGGCAATCCTACTATTAGCTTCTAATTTTGAAAATGGAGACAAGGAAATATAAAAATCTCCTCCTGAATCTGTATTTGTAGCAGACCCAAAACAGTTTACACGATCATTTGTTGCCCCAATTCCCGCAATTTGGGGCATACCTTGGGCATTAGATTGCCCAGCTATTACAAAAACTTCCCCAACTCCTACTCTTTCCAGTCGTGTAGTACCTTCAATGAGGGTTCCATACAAACTACCCCTCAACTCCAAGCTATACCACCCTTGTTTAACTCGCATGACGGTGCTGAAATTGCCATTAAGGGGCAGTACTTTTATGACTGTCCAATCTACATATTCACCTTGTCCGGCTTCAACAGGGATTAATCTAGCTTCTATTTTATCAATCTGTTTTTCGTATGTACCTGAAATGGTAATTTGTGAAAAGCCTTCTTGGTTTCGCTGATAGACAGCTCTGTTTTGAGGCGAAGTAATCTTTATCTGGCAAAAAAGTATAGTTGGAATACAAAGATTTAATACCAACAAAAGAATTCTTTTGGGAAATAACATCAGAATTATTGTTTAAACTTTATCTCAACAAGATAAAATAAGTAAGGAGGTAATTTTTTAGCGTAACCCTATTCGTAAAACTTTTAACGTAATAAAAATATACAAAATTCACGTAAAGTGAATCCTATGATATATTTATCTAAAAATACTTATCTTTCGATAAGTATTTTCTTCGAAATTTTAAAATTGTTATTCGTTGCTCTTAAGATATAAGTACCATCTACTAGCGTACTCAAATCAAGCACTTTTTGTGCATCTAACACATCTATTTTACCCTGATACATTAGTCTTCCATCTACTGTATAAATAGCGATAATTGTATTTTCTAAATTATACCTACTCTCTAAAGTAAATCTACCATTTCTTGAAGGATTCGGGTATACCGATAGCCCTTTGTCATCATAAGATACCAAACCATAAGTGGCTATTTCTGAAATACATACCAATGGATTCACATATCCTTGAATCTGATAAATATTTCTAGCCTGCACTGTATAATTACCTGCATCTATTGCTCTGATGATAGTATCTTTAGGAGCCGTAGCCAATGTTTTTCCTTCATATTTCCAGACAAACTCAGTAGGCAACTTTGCCGTTTTTACCCCTAAAGTGTAAGTCCCTTTTTGTACGATACTTACTGACGTTGGGTTATCTTTTAATGTCGTTTGAACAACATTCGATGCTTTTGATAAACAGCCTTTTTCGTCTCTTACAAAACCTTTCACTAATTCCGTGCCAGAGACTTTAATCAGTGAAGGATTGTTATTGGTAAGAACTCCGTTTCTTTCCCAAGTAAAAGTGTACTTTTTGGCATCTGGCGACGTAAGGTTGATGTTTACACTTGAACCTTCGCAAAATACAACATCGCTTAAAGCATTGATGGTTGGAGGCTTAGGTAACGGGTTTACAAATGTTGTAATATTGTCTTTTGACGTAGGTGATAAACAGTTATTTGTGCCACGCGTTTGAACAAAGAATGTTCCCGCTTTTTTAACGACAATACTTTGAGTTGTTTCTCCTGTATTCCATAAATAGCTTACTGCTCCTTCATTAGAGGATACCAGCGTGACACTCTGTTCATCACAAAACTCTGTTGAACTTGTGAATGAAATGGTGGGTGCTACAGGACGAGGTTTTACCGTCAATTTTACTTCATTTGAAATAGGTGATTGACAGGCATTTTTATCTACAACTCTTAATGTATAACTCCCTTCATTACTTACAGAAATATTGCTAGTAGCAGCTATATTAGAAGTAGGTGCACTCCATTGATAAATAGGGTTTTCTGCTTCTGTAGTACTTTGTATGGTGACACTCGTACCTATACAAAAATTGACATCGTCGATAGCCTTGATAACAGGGGCTTTAGGCGGCAAATTTGTTTTTACTGTAAAGCTAGGTACTTGAACGATATTACCATTAGCACGTGTCACTTTAACCACGTATGAACCCGCAGGAACATTTACTGTTCGGGTATTATATTCTTGAAAGGTTGTTTCATTTACCCATCGATATTGTTGATACCCTGCTGGCAAACTCAATCTCACTAAATCTGTAGAAACACATTCAAGCGAAACACTAGGAATAGTGTCTGCTGAAATAGGCTCTACTGTTTCAAAAAAGTTTTTATTATCTACTGTCAGCGCCCTAATCCATGCATCGGCAACATCTGTTAGTCCTTTGCCAGTAAAGTGCACACAGCGGTCTCTTTCGCCGATAAAATCTACCTGAATATTATCTGTAAATGGACCCGGGAAAATGGGTCTGAGTGCATCAGTCGTTATCGCTTGGTTCTGTGCATTTACAATGATTGGCGAGGGCTTGGGTGGTGATAAAATAGAATCACAACCACGCTGACTTGAATAGGAAGTACGTGCAACTACCCAAGCTAGTTTATTAGTCCCTAAATCTTGGCGACTCTTTTTGATTAAACGCTGAAGATTATCCAAATAATTATCAATCGTTACCGGAGCAGGCTTGCCTTGTGCAATAGCTTCAAGGTTCACTAGGTTTTGGGTTTCTCCTTCCATCCACAGTACGGCTCTTACTCCTAGGTTTATGCCATAGTAGCGTAATACAGAATTTAGGTTTTCATAAGGATAACCTACAGGAAAATATCGAAGTGGCATGCCTACGTCTTGAAAATCTCCTAAAGTAGGAACCGTAGGATTTTCAGCACTTTCTCGCCAAGTTCTTACTGACGAACCTCCCCAGCCTGTATTAAAAAACATAATAGGAACATTCAGCTTCGCAGCAAGGGCATCTCCTACTTTTCCCCAATAATAAGGCCCTAAACCTAAAGGACCAATCGTTACATTTTTGCTAAGTTGCGAGAATTCAATAAGCGAATAATTACTTGTAGTATATGTTACATAACTTGTATTCTTGGGGTCAAATTCTTTTTTGTAGCCGTTCTCACTATAATCTTTTAAAAAGTTGGCACAGTTTACTCTATCATCTCCAGCAGCAGTTTCTGCATCAGACCGAAGCCCGCTTCCTCCAGCATTAGACTGCCCAGCAATCACAAATACTTCACCTACTCCTACTCTCTCGATACTAGCAACATCACCAACCACTTTCCCTCTTAATAAGCCTCTTACTTCCATTTTATACCAGCCCCCTTTTACCGTAACCGACCCTTTGAATAATCCACCGAGTGGATTAGCCTTTAGGACAGTCCAGTCTATCGCAATGCCTTGCCCACTTTTCACAGGGCTCATCCTTACTTGTAGTGTATCAATCGGTTGTGAGTAAGTTCCGGTTATCGTAACAATGGCTTCGTTACTCAAATTACGTTGAAATATTTGTCTGAGTACAGGCGAAGTGAGTTTGATTGTTGTTTGACTAAACAATAAGTTATGGGTGCTGATGAGCAACAAAATCAGTAACAATCTCTTAAGCATATTCACTGAATTTAAGTAAAGTACAAGTGTTTGTGAAGTATAAGACGCCAATAGTCTAAAAAGCGTTGCTTTTTAAGCTAATAATAAGTGGATAATCATAGAAAAATCCTACAAAAATAAAGAAAGCATCCCAGAATCTGAGATGCTTTCTTTATTTTATTTAAATAATTTATCAAACGGTAGTTAACCATTTATGGATAAATAATTAGTCAGCTACTACGGTGAATTTCACTTTGTGCTTCACTTCTTTGTGTAAATCAAGTGTTGCAGTGTAATCACCAACAAATTTCACTTCAGAATCCAAAGCGATTTTCTTTCTATCTACCTCAAATCCTTTTTCTTTCAAAGCTTCAGAGATTTGGATAGTAGTAACACGACCAAAGATTTTACCGCTTTCACCTACTTTAGCAGCAATAGCTAATGTAATATCACCGATAGATTCAGCCAAAGCCAAAGCATCTAATTTCACTTTTTCAGCTTTGTGAGCTACTTGCTTGATATTTTCAGCAAGAATTTTTTTGTTTGATCCCGTCGCTTGAACTGCGAAACCCTGTGGAATCAAGTAGTTACGTCCATATCCTGGCTTTACATTAACTACGTCATTTTTATAACCGAGACCTGCGATGTCAGTCTTTAAGATGATTTCCATTTTTTTATTTTATTAAGATATTAGGGCTTTATTTAAAGGCAACAGTTAAAACCATCAGCCCATTTCTTATTACCTAAAACCTATTATCTAAAACCTTATTTATAATAACTATTTCAATCCGTCAGCCACGTAAGGCATTAAAGCCAAGTGTCTTGCACGTTTGATAGCTACAGCTACTTTACGTTGAAATTTCAAAGAAGTACCAGTAAGACGACGAGGAAGAATTTTTCCTTGTTCGTTTACTAACTTCAATAAAAAGTCAGGGTTTTTGTAGTCGATATATTTAATGCCTGATTTTTTGAAACGGCAATATTTTTTGCGGATTACGCTTTTGTCAACTGGTTCGTTTACTAATGTCATGATTTCAAAATGTTGAATTTCGTGAATGTCTTACTTATTCTGCTTTTGCTTCTGCAGCTACTGGTTTTTTACCTACCAAACCTTTTTGCTTACGCTCGTTGTATGCTACTGCGTGCTTATCAAGAACAGTTGTCAAGAAACGAATCACTTTTTCGTCACGCTTGTATTCAAGTTCCAATTTAGCTACTAGAGTTCCTTCTGCTTTGAACTCAACGATATAATAGTAACCAGTTTGTTTGTTTTGAATAGGATACGCCAGCTTACGTATTCCCCATGCTTCTTCATTAATGATTTCAGCATTGTTGTCCGTTAGGACTTTTTTGAACTTTTCAACGGCATCCTTTGTCTGCTGTTCAGACAAAACGGGAGTTAAGATGAATACCGTTTCATAATTACGTAATTCCATAAGTATGTAATGTTGTTTTAAAAATTGGAGTGCAAAATTACACATTCCCTTTGTAATTACAAAACATTACAGATAAAGTTTTTGATAATCAGGAAGATAGAGTTATATAAAGACCTCACTAGGTATCAATAGCTAAATTATCTTCAATTTTTAGCACCCGAAATAGCCCCTGCCTTTTGTAGTTTATTTATATTTTCACTGTTTTTATACCCTAATACCTTTACCTCTGTTCGCCTATTAATGGCATGTTCTTTCTCCGAACATACTACGCCATCCTTACATTGATTCAGCAACTGGGTTTCACCATAACCTTTGGCAATAATTCTTTCTTGGGCAATCCCGCCTTTGGTAATAATGAAATTAACCGCTTGGGCTGCGCGTTTCTGCGACAAGCTCATGTTATATTCCTCATCTGCCCTACTATCAGTATGTGACCCTAGCTCTACCTTAATATCAGGATTGTCTTTTAGAATTTGTATTAATGTGTACAATCCTTGAAAGGCTTCTTTCTTGATTTCCCATTTATTAAAATCATAATGGATATTATCAATCCTGTAAATATCATTGAGGTTTATTTTTTGCATATTAATAGTAGCCTCTATTAATTCATTTTGGTTAGCCAAAGTAGTTACATTTTCAATCATGATGCCCGACACACAAAAAGCTTTTTTGGAATCAAGCAAATAACAAGCAGCATTAAAGTTGGCACGGCGTGTTAAATATTCATCAAATCGTGCAATGATATCGTAGTCATTCCCTTTTTCAAGTTTGATTTTTGCATACCCATTCTGTACTCTGACAGAGTCTACTAACTGCTGTTTGGTCTTATTAAATACTTTCACAAATGAGCCTTCCAGATTTCCACTTGTCTCGCTATCCACTACTTTCAGTTTCAGGAGGTAAAATCTTGGTTCTTTAGCTGGGGTTACCTGAGCAAAAAGGCTTGTACAAAAGCTACAAAACATAAGCAATAGAAGTGTTTTCATTGGATTTACTGGTTACAATAATATATCATGTTGAATGCCTTTTAGCCTACACTTTTATGACTTTTGTCGAAAATCAAAGATGACAGAGAAAAATCAGAAAAAATTTTCAGCTTTTAACAAAAAAAAATGCCACGTTTATTTAAGATTTATAACGAAAAACACTGATTTATCTTTCTTATGGGAATCATAAAATTTCAAAAGCCTGTCAGCATGACAGAAGCCCTTTGAAATCTCAATGTAGCAACTATATTTGTAATGAATTTAACCGCCATTAAATTTCATGAGAAAACCATTATTATTGATCATCTCAATACTGTGTATTGGGCTGATGACTAGTTGCAACGAAAGTATTACGCCTTTAGAAAAGGTAGTTCCTGCAAGCAGTGCTAAGAGCACTAATAGCGTTAAACAAACGCTTCTTAACAGTTTTTGGCAATACGGAGAAATTAATATTCAAGGTGGCTCAAAAACTAAACTTGTGTTTTCAAGACAACAAAATGTTGGCTTGAACAATACAATTTCTAAAATCCAAATCAATTTCAAGACTGATGGTACTATTGTAAGCCTTCAAGAAGGTTTAGTTGTACAGAAAGGTAAGTGGAAATTGCTCAATAATGACAAACAATTAGAACTAGCTATTGAAAATAGTCCGGTAGAAGTGTTTAATATTGTTCAGTTCAATAAAGATGTTATTGAGTATAATTCTGTGTTAAAACCAAATGGTTCTCAGGATGACGCTTGGACAATGACTTTGGCTTTTTTAGGCGCTTCACCGTCTTCTGTTACCGAAATTACAACAACGTATAAACTATCACCGATATAATATTTGAGTGAAATTACGGACTAATTTAAAAGACCTGTGACGTTTTAAATCGTCAGAGGTCTTTTTGTTGTATCTTTACAGCCTATTTTCGTTAAGGTATTTAAAGAGAAAACCCTAAAATATATTATGCAGCACGATATTATCGTAATCGGAGGAGGAATCGTTGGGCTTGCTACCGCTCTAAGAATCAAGGAACAACGCCCAGAAATGAAAGTTTTGGTACTTGAAAAAGAACGTGAAGTAGCAGTTCATCAAACAGGTAATAATTCTGGTGTTATTCACTCGGGGCTTTATTATAAGCCCGGTTCACTGAAAGCAACCAATTGTATCCGTGGATATCATCAGCTAATAGATTTTTGTAACCAAGAAAATATCCCTTATGAACTAACAGGGAAAGTAGTAGTAGCCACCAAGCACGAACAACGCCAACAGTTAGAAAACCTTTATGTGCGGGGACAACAAAATGGCTTAGAAGGATTGCGTAAAATTTCGCCCGCAGAAGTAAAAGAATATGAACCTTATGTTACTTGTGTAGAAGGTATGTGGGTTCCACAAACTGGAATTGTTGATTACAAAGTGGTGTCACAAAAAATGGCGGATAAATTAAGAAGCCTTGGTGCTGAGTTACTATTTAATGAAAAAGTAATAGGCGTTACCAAAGGACATTCATTATCAATCATTAAAACTGAAAGAAATACCTACGAAACTAAATTGGTAATTAACTGTGCTGGCTTGTATTCTGACAAAGTAGCGCAGATGTCGCAAGATTATCCAATTGATGTGCGTATTGTCCCTTTCCGTGGCGAGTATTTCAAAATTCGTCCAGAGAAACATTATTTGGTTAAAAACTTAATCTATCCTGTTCCAGACCCAAATTTCCCATTCTTAGGTGTACACTTTACTAGAATGATGCGTGGGGGCATCGAAGCGGGGCCAAATGCGGTACTGGCTTTTAGAAAAGAAGGATATAAAAAATTAGACATAGACCCAAAAGAACTGTGGGACACCCTCACATGGGGTGGTTTTCAGAAAGTAGCGGCCAAATATTGGGAAACAGGCTTGGGCGAAATGTACAGAAGTTTTTCGAAGGCTGCTTTTACAAAAGCTTTACAAGAATTAATTCCAGACATTCAAGAATCTGATTTGATTGAAGGCGGTGCTGGCGTAAGAGCACAGGCTTGCGACCGTACAGGTGGTTTATTGGATGACTTCTCTATCATCGAAGACGAGAAAGTAATCAATATTTTGAATGCACCATCTCCTGCTGCAACTTCCTCATTGTCAATCGGACAAACAGTTTCTGAAATGGCTTTAAAGCGTTTTTAGATAAACTTAATATTAATAAAATAGCCTCAGAACTAAATTTAATAGTTTTGAGGCTATTTCTTTTATGGTTAAGTAAGTTGTTTAGAACTTATTTTTTTTTGTTTCAGTTAAATAAGTAATCCCATAATTCAGCGATCAATCCACATGAGAATACTTTACCGTTATTTAAAAAAATACCAAGCTACCGTACTTGGTGCCTTAGCCTTGGCGGCTATTAATCAAATTTTTTCACTGCTCGATCCTTTTATTTTCCGTAAAATCATTGATGATGTCGCAACGGTTTATAATTCAGACAATCATACTGTTCAAGAGTTCTTGTATGCTATTCTCCCCCTCTCTGGTGCTTCTGTTGGCGTAGCATTTGTAAGTAGAGTAGCTAAAAACTTTCAAGATTATTTTATCAGTACTGTTACACAACGGGTAGGCGCACAGATTTATGCCGATGGTATTAGCCATTCCTTAGAATTACCTTATGAAAGTTTTGAAGACCAACGCTCTGGAGAAACCCTTGGTAAGCTTCAAAAAGTAAGAGTGGATGTAGAAAAGTTGATTTCTGTAGGTATCAATATCCTTTTCCAGTCGGTAATTGCCCTGATATTTATCTCAATATATGCCTTTTCGGTACATTGGATGATTCTGCCTTTATTTTTAGTAACAGGACCACTGATTGCTTGGATTAGTTCGGTATTGAGTAAAAAAATAAAAACGATTCAAATACAAATTGTTCGAGAATCAACGGGTTTGGCAGGTTCTACTACAGAATCTTTAAGAAACATTGAATTAGTAAAATCACTTGGTTTAGCCAAACAAGAGGTGGCTCAATTGAATGCTACAACTCAGAAAATACTTGCCCTTGAACTCAAAAAGGTGCGTTATGTCCGTTCAATGTCTTTCGTACAAGGTACATGCGTGAATTTAATTCGTGCCTTAATGGTACTGGTATTGATTTATCTGATATATGAAAAAAAGATAACCATTGGTGAATTTTATTCATTGAATATTTACTCGTTCTTCCTTTTTGGTCCATTACAAGAAATTGGGAATGTCGTAAATACTTATCGTGAAGCAGAAGTTTCTTTACAGAATTTTGAAGATATTTTTAAAATTCCAGTAGAAGTAAAACCTGCTAACCCGTACCCTGTTATTAGTATTGATACGTTGGCTTTTGAAGATGTACAATTCCGTCATCAATCTGCTACGAAAGATGCCTTGCGTAAAATTTCATTTGAAGCGAAAAAAGGTGAAACCATTGCTTTTGTAGGGCCTTCTGGTTCTGGAAAATCTACTTTAGTGAAATTACTGGTAGGTTTGTATCGACCAAAAGATGGTAAAATTCTTTTCAATGGACATAACTACAATGAGATTGATTTCGACCAGCTACGTGAACGCATCGGTTTTGTAACACAAGACACTCAGCTTTTCTCGGGAACAATCAGAGAGAATTTATTATTCGTCAATCCATCTGCCACTGATGAACAATGTTTGGATGTATTGAAAAAAGCAGCTTGTAATACGCTTTTAGAACGTGCTGACAAAGGACTCGACAGCGTCATTGGCGAAGGCGGCGTAAAAGTATCAGGGGGTGAAAAACAACGATTAAGCATTGCTAGAGCTTTATTGCGTAATCCAAATTTACTGGTATTTGATGAAGCTACATCCTCGTTGGATTCACTAACAGAAGAAGAAATTTCAGAAACCATTCGTGAGGTTTCTGTAGGACATACTCATCTTACTATCGTAATTGCCCACCGACTTTCTACCATTATGCATGCCGATAAGATTTTTGTATTGGAAAAAGGAAAAATCGTAGAAAATGGCTCACATACTGCATTATTAGACAACAAAGGATTGTACTATGCGATGTGGAGACAACAAGTTGGTGAAAAGGATTCGATAGAAATAGACTAGACAAGTAAAAGTTGTGAATTGTGAGTGATGAGTTTTGACCCATTACTTGGTTCATTAGATAAACAGTGTTTTAATCAAGAAAGAATTAAAACACTGTTTATTCACGTTCCATGCTTCTCTTTACATCCTTTTCTTTGATTGAATCACGTTTGTCATAAAGCTTCTTACCTTTCGCCAAAGCAATATCTATTTTAGCAAAACCTCTGTCAGAAATATACATTCTGGTCGGAACAATGGTCAGCCCTTGGTCTTTCAGTTTGTTTTGTAACTTCTTAATTTCTTTCTTCGTCAACAGTAATTTACGGTCTCTAAGTGGCTCGTGATTATAATGAGTCCCTTCGTTGTACTTAGAAATATTCATTTGTCTGATGTACAATTCTTCATTCAGAAACAAACAGTAGGCATCTGTAAGATTTACTTTCCCTTGACGAATCGACTTAATTTCAGTACCCATCAGCATTACTCCTGCCGAGAATTTTTCAATAAAAAAATACTCAAACGAAGCCCTTCTATTCTTAATTTCTATATTTTTTTCTATGCTCTCCTTTGCCATTTTCTGTAAAATTTAATACTTGTTGATAAAAAGTGTAGGATTAATTCTTGCTAAAAAAAGCCATACAGCAAATCTGTACGGCTTTTCTTTCGCAAAATTATAAAAACTTTAAAGAATAATCTTTAATTATTTCTTCTCAGGTCCTTTTTTCTCAGCATATTCTTTGTTTAAGCCTTCAACAATCTCTTTTGTTCTGTCTGCACTATCGTCAGCGAACAAAATTCCACCGCCACTCAAAGTATATCCTAATACAAATTCAAATTTGTTTTCAGCATTGTGCTTCTTGATATATTCACGAATGTTAGCATACAATTCTTGCATTTTTTTGCCTTGCTCTTCAGCTAAAGCTGCTTGTTTTTGTTGGCTGTATTGCTGTAATTCAGAACCTTTTTTCTTCAACATCATATCAGCAGCTTGCAAGTCTGCTTGTGTCATTGTTTGTGCTCTTTGTTGAATTGCTTGTAATTCACCTTGTAAAGCTCTTTCACGTTGACCCAAATCTACTTGTAAACGATAACCCTTATTTTCAAATTCTTTTTGGGCATCTTTATAGAATTGATAATTTGCCAATAATGAATCTGTGTTTACATAAACTGTTTTCTTTTCGCCACTAGTAGTTGAGGTTGAAGAGCTTGATGTTGCGTTTTCCTTGTTGGCAGATTTATCACACGAGAAACATCCAATTGCTAATAAGCCACTGCACAAGATTAGGGATAATTTTTTCATTTCAGTTAAAGCCCCTGCCCCAAGGGATAATTTTTGAATTATGTTAGTCTTCGGATGGGGTAATTAGAAGATAAAAATTTAACAAATATACTAATTTTGTATCAATTTGAAAATGTGATATTTTGATTAATATTATACTGATAATCAAACAGTTATATTTTTTATCATTTTTCTATGCTACACAATTTAATCGAGGCATAGCTGGCTTGCCTCATAAAATTCTATGCTAAAAGGTCAAAAGCCTGTCTTAATTATCTAAAGACTTCCTTACTAAGTAGCCACTCATTCCTGCAAAACCGCCTACCAATCCACCAATCAATACCGTTACGGCTATTAAAAGCCCAGCGTTTCCTCCTAAAGGAAGGATTGAGGCAATTTTGGTAGAAAGTATTCCATCTGTAGCTATATGATAATATAATGTTACTAAAAGCCATAGTACTGCAATACCCGCTGCACTTTTACGAAAGGCTTCCCCACTAGATTTTGCTTGTAAATAACAAACAGCAAAGGCTGCTAAGGCTATTACCCACCAATCAAAAAAATACTGACTCACAAAAGCCACCATAATAATGATTGAAGTAAGCGGACTAAAAAACGAAGAACCTATTTTGCCTAATAATGACGATTCTTTTTCTGTGGTTGAAATATTATTTGCCATTTTTTAAAATTTTAACGCTACTTATTATTTGGTTAGCTTAATTGTCTTTTTAATTCTAGCAGACTTTTCATCTTTGCTTTGAAGGAATAATAATTCATTCAATTTACCTTGTCGCCACGTTTCAATCATATCGTCATAATGAGGACTACCCGGATTTCCTGACTGTCCCCCTGGAATTACGCCATACCCTTTGAAGGTATTGTTTTTACCTAGTTGTACAATCATCCTCCACGATGGACCAGTACGTTCGGTTGTAGCATTTACGATACCTTTACCTCCTCCTATTTTTACATCCATTTTACTAAATGAATTCAACCCAGGAATCAAGTGTTTTATATCCGTTGACTTATAATTTGCCCATGCCCAACTATCACCCATATCTGCTTTTTGCCATTTTGTCAAACTATCCATCGTAGCCGTCAATGAGGCACTTGCTAAGTCTTCGAGCGTCTCAACCTTATTCTTAGTTTTTACATTATCAAACCATTTAACTGTTGGAGTTTGGTTTATTAACTGTACTGTTTTATCCCAAGAAGGATACATCATTGGAATATTTCCGTCATAACCAAATTCATCTTCCCAAATAGACTCATATAATAAGTTCGACCATGTTTCAAAAATTGACGGTGCAATCTCCTCTGGGTCATTTTTCTTATTCCACGTTTGTAATACTTTAATGGCTTTGGCTTGTTTGGCAGTTGGTGTTTTTACCAAACTAATTAGTTTATCCAACATACCATTGGCTTTTAGGTTATAATTATCATTCTGCAAATCTCTTAAGCTATCTACAGTAATGTTAGTCATATTTTCTAAACGCTGATTGATGCGTCTGCCGCGTTCAGAAGGAGCAAACTCCCAGTTGATGTAATATGGATAACTAGGGTCAGTAGATGATTGATTAGCCGAACTTACGAATCCCCTCGCTGGATTTTTGACATGAGGGTTATGTGCATGAGGAATAAAGCTTTGCCAATCAGCGGCTTTATCACTACCGTCTAAAATATATTTTCCTTGTAGTTTGGCTTTCAATGGAAACTTGCCATTTACCCACAGCGCAATATCGCCTTGATTGCTGGCAAACACAAAGTTTTGTGCTGGAGCAGAATAAAAGCTTAGGGCTTTTACATAATCGTCATAGTTTTTAGCACGATTTAAGCGATAAAATGTCGTTAATTCTTGCGATTTATCGTGTGCCACCCATCTGAGTGCATGTCCTGTAGGAATGTTTTTCTTGAAAGGCTTTTCGTTGTCTAAATATACAATTGGGCCGTGGTGGGTAAATAAAACGGTGTCTTTTACTACGTCACCATTTTTCATGATATACTGTTCAAAACGTCTGGTGATTTTCTTCCATTGCCCATCATGCCAATATTCTTCCATCTTAGCATCCTTGAATTTTACCTCATACCAATCTACAATATCAGCACCTACGTTGGTAACTCCCCAAGCGATATCTCGATTAAAACCTCCGATAACATTGGGTGTTCCGGGCATTGTTGCACCATATACATTTACATTCGGGGCAACTAATTGCATTTGATACCAGATAGATGGTAAGCTTAAAGTAAGGTGTGGGTCGTTCGCTAACAATGGTAAACCCGAAGCTGATTTACTACCACTGACTGCCCAGTTGTTCGAGCCAATTCCTTTATCGCGTTCTGTACTTGCTTTCATACTTCCTATTCCTACAAAATCAGCAGGAGCTTTAGGCAAAGGAAGTGGCGTAAAATCAAGGGGAGTTCCTGTGGGAATAATTGGACTTTCTTCAAAAGGATAATTAGGGAAAAGTTCTTCGGCAACTTCTCTACCATATTTCCTCAAAATGTTCGTCATGCGTAAATCATCTGTGCCAGAAGCTAGTACGAATGACATATTTTTTAAGAACAAGGCACTTTTCAAGGGTGTCCATAGCTCTGGGCTATACCCTAAAAGTTTGTATTCTACAGGTAATGTTCTAGCTTTTAGTTGGTTGATATAGGCATTCACTCCTGCTGCATAAGCTTCGATAGCTACTTTAGCCTGTGGGTCTTCTAGCATTCCTGCTAAAGATTTTTCTGCACCATAGACAGACCCCATCCTACGATTGTATTTGTCAGATTCTAATGCTTTTTCTCCTACTATTTCCGTCAAACGCCCTGCTGCATAATGTGTTTGAAACTCCATTTGCCATAACCTATCTTTGGCTGTAACATATCCTTGAGCTAAGTATAAGTCGTGGTCATTGTTGGCAAAAATGTGCGGAATACCTAATTCATCATACTCAACGGTTACTTCATCAGTTAGCCCTTCAATTTTTAAAGAGCCTTGAACAGCTTTATCGGTCAAAGGTTTTTCTGCATTCACCCAGAAACCTGTAAAAGGACTTAGAAAACGGCCAAAAGCTGGGGCAGTTCCCCAATTTGTACTAAGGGCATAACACAAAGCAAAGGTGATAACCAAGGAGACAATTGCTTTTACTCTAGGATCTTTCATTGACAGTAGGAAATGTTAGTTCGACGATAATTGCACTAATTTAGAGAAATTTTATATTAATCTTAGTCATCAAAGAAAATTAAGCGAGTAAAGAATTTTATTTAATATTCAGTACTTTTTAAAACTAACATAGGATATATTTAATTGACTGGTTTTAAGCAGTTTGGTTTAGTCACAATATTTACAAAGTCTTTTTGTTTTTAAAAATATCTTTCCATAAGCTTAAAATATTTTTTAGCATACTTTTCAGATATTTCAGCCTAAATAATAACAATTAACTTAATTCAGCATGATGTATTTATGTTGACAAATTCATTGAAACGTTTTTTAAAGTAGTGTTACTTAAACTAAAACATTGGTTATTTGAACAATTGTATTACAAAAAAAATCGTTGATATTTGTATAAAATAAATAAGAAAAGTCATGACAATCAAAATACCTGCTAACACAAAAAAAGCTGATTTTGAAGAAATATTCAAGGCATTAAATAAGCATGAAAAACCATTTGATGCTAGAGACTATATCGGAAAAATCAAATTCAAAGGTGATACTCTTGCATTTCAAAGAGACCTGAGATAATGAGCGATAAATATATTCTTTTAGATACAAATACATTACTAAACTTCTTCATATCAATATTTCATAAAAACGTCAAATCTCACTCTTCACCCAAGCCCAACCTCATCTCAATCATGTGTTTGCTGAAACCAATTTTTTCGTAGGCTTTTATAGCGGATATATTATCATGGTATACGTCTAAACGAAGTTCTGAGATGTTTTGTGAACGTGCCCATTCTTTCAGCGCTTGAATAATTTTCATATTTACTCCTTTTCCACGGTGGTTAGGGTCGACATACATAAAACCCAAATAGCCATGCTTGGGATGTTGAAGATAAGGCTTTGCATCTTCGATACGGGCATAACCTGAGCCTATTAATTCGCCCTCTAAATCAGCTACTAATAATTCAATGTGCGAGGCGGTAATCATGCCTTCTAAATCGTAATAATGAATAAGCCCGTTTTTTAAGGTTTTATCGAAAGGTCTTTCGGCTTCGATAACGCCTTGTTCAAAGCGATAAAGCGTTTCTAAATCATCAAAAGTAGCTTTTCTTATGGTAATATGGTTCATGGGTTTTGTGTCTTGAATATGCAAAAGGAATGGATTAAAACTTTTCTAAATTTCTTTTGAAGATAATAAAAGACTAATGATTAATAAGAAACATTTGAATATCGTTAATATAGATTATCTCCAAAAACAGCATTAGCGTATTTATTGGCACAAAATACCAACAAATACGCTAATAGAATCTTAATTTTTTGCATAATGATTCCTTTCTAGCGGGTGACTTATTAAGATTCATGAAATAATCGTTCTTTTAGCCTTTGTTGACTACACATCAAAATCATGATGACGTAGGATTGTTGAACATAGAGGACTTTCTTGGAACAATCTGTAAAACATTAACCAAAATACAAAAGGAACGGTTATTTTATGAAAGCTAATAAGTCACCCGCTAGAAAGGAATCGATTGGATTTACTTTAATCTAAACCTGTTCTGAATCATACACCACTACTCTTTCCCAAAGATGTGAGTAGTCTGCTATAAACTTTAAATGAATAGGGTGTGTTTGATAAACTTCTTCTTCTTGCAGATTATCAAAAAATAGCATCCATGAAACTGAATAGCTACGGTCAATCACACTACGATTGGTACTGGCAGGCAAGCCAATATGATGGAAACGAATAGTAGGTACTTTTGATAAAGTCGTTAATCCTTCAATAAGCTTTGTCCTGTCAGCTTCGTTCGATGGATTTTTCAGCCAAAAATATACGTGATGTACAAATTTTTTGTCTTTAGGCTTTGCTTCTGATGGTAAGGCAACGGTAGCTAGCGCCGAAGTAATTGCCACATTGGCCAAGAATGAACGTCGTTTTATCGTTTTCATATTATTATTTATTGGAAGTTTAAGGAATGAATAATTTTCTATTTAAATAATCCTTCATACATTTTAGGCATAGCAGTCAATGGCTTTATGCGGATGTCACGATAAAATGTTTCAGCTGATTCGCTTTGCAGTTGAATCTTACCACTAGTCATTGGAACCTCTTTACCATCTGAGGTAATATATCGTGAGTTTTTTAGTACCATTACAACGTGCCCATTGACTATATGAAGGCTTTTGCCATTGAAACAAATCAGCTCAAGCGTTGTCCATTCTCCTTTAGGACTTTCGTAATTATCAGAACGCATACAATAATAATCACCTCCTTTTTTGAATGTACCGAATGGTTGTTTTTCATCGGCAATGCTACTCATAACACCCTCTGAAGGGAAAGAACGTATATCAATGGCTGAATTAGCTTGACACCAGTAATCGCCCATGTGTCCTTCCATAATTTGAAACTCCTGAGAGAGCATCCACGAACGCCAATATTCTGCACCTGCTTCTCCAATAGAATGATAAAGTATTCCCGAATCTCGCAAACTGTTTTTCCTTGGCTCATATTTTTGTTTCCCCCACTTTACTTGAAGTTTAAGGTGATAATTTTCGTATGACTTGCGTGTGAACAGACAGCCATATATTTCTCCACTTACTTTTAAAACAGGGCCGCTTGGTTCATTCAAAATAGAAAATACATGTGTATCGTCTTTATTATAACCAATAGGCTGAATAGGATTTCCTAATGAGTCTTTCGGTATTTTTCCATTATAATCATTTTTATGGCGATAGCTTAAGTAGCTTTCCCACTGTGTAAGGTCTTTGTCTAAAAGTGACTCCCATTCATCAGGTTTACTCATGGAGGGAAGCAAAATAATACACAATAACAGCGTTATTGATAGGAATATACGTTTCATAGTTATTTTTATTTTATTTGTATGTTGGTTATACAGCTGTAAAACTACTTCAAAGCAAATCGGCATATGTTGTAAAAATCTAATATTTTTCGGTACTTTTATGGCTTTATTAATAAGATGATTATGAAACGATATGTACTGCATACCCCTTTTAATATTTATCATTTCGAGACTACGAAATGGATGCACTCGGTACATAAGCATACCTACTTTGAGATTATTTTTATCCTAAAAGGAAATGGTATTCATAACATCAATAGAAATACTTTTCAATATTCAGAAGGAGACGTTTTTCTGTTAGGCCCAGAAGATTATCATGATTTTGAAATTAATGATTTAACAGAGTTCTGTTTTATCCGCTTCAATGAGTCATTTCATCAACAAATAGGAGAAAAAGACAGTGCTTGGCAACAGATAATAAAAACATTGTTGTATACCTCCTCCCAAAGCCGTGGGTCTATCGTAGAGGACAAACAAGAGAAGCAGAAATTGCACAATCTGTTAATGGTATTGGAAAAAGAATATGAGGCTCGGCAATCTCAATATTTTGAAATCATTCGTGATAGTTTAATGAGAAGTATGATGATGATTCTTGCCCGAAATTTATTTGGTCAGACTCCCGTCAAGCCAGTCCTCCAAGATTCTGTGGAAGCTATCCTGATGTATATCAAAGAACACATCTATAAGCCAACTGAACTCAGTGTAGAACATTTAGCGGAGGTATTCAATTATGCTCCTGCTTATATTAGTATCTTTTTCAAAAAGCACACTGGCGAATCGTTGAAACAATATATCATCAAGCATAAAATCAAACTCATCGAAGCCCGCTTATTATATAGCCAACTAACCCTAACAGAAATTGCTGATGAATTTGGCTATACCGACGAAAGTCATTTTTGTAAACAGTTTAGGAAATACACAGGTAGTACGCCCACTACTTTCAGGAAAATTTCTTTACCTTAATTCTTTCAAAATGATTTTATATAGTAATTTTTTAATAATCAATCAGTTACAAAAACCAATCATCAATAACTAATTTTTAAACACTATTTATGCAACAGAAAGCATTTGAAATAGAAGGTCATAGAGGTTGTAGAGGGTTAATGCCCGAAAACACTATTTTAGCTTTTAAAAAAGCATTGGATTTAGGTGTTGAAACATTAGAGTTGGATGTTTGCATTACGAAAGATCATCAGGTAGTGGTTTCGCATGAACCATATATCAATGCGCTTTTTTCTACCCATCCAAATGGTTTAGCTGTTACTAAAAAGGAAGAAAAATCGCTGAATTTGTATCAGATGACTTATGAAGAAATCAGTCGATATGATACTGGTTTGCGTGGCAATAGGCTTTTTCCTGAACAACAAAAACTGGCTACTAACAAACCTTTATTAAATGAAATGTTGGCTTTTTGTGAAGGTTACATCCAACAAAAAGGACTCAAACTTGTTCATTATAATATTGAAATCAAGTCGGAAGAAAAAGAGTATGGCATTTCTCAGCCTGAAAGCATTGAAGAATTTGCTCATTTAGTTTATCAAACAATCATCCAATATATTCCTTTTGAAAGAGTAATTATCCAGAGTTTTGATTTTAATGTTCTTCGGTTTTGGCATCAGCAAATCCAAATAAAGCAGTATGATAGATGTACATTATCGGCTTTGGTTGAGCGTGAAGGTGTTGAGCCTTCTTTGCAAAAACTGGGTTTTATCCCCGATGTTTTCAGTCCTTATTTCAAACAATTGACAAGAGGGAAAGTAGCGATGTGTCATCAAAAAGGAATAAAAGTGATTCCTTGGACGGTAAATGAAACGTCGGATATGTTAGCCATGAAAAATATTGGCACTGATGGGCTCATTACCGATTATCCAGACAGAGCCTTAAAATTATGGAAATAGGCGTTTTGTGCAGTATTTTTGTTTTTACATTTTCAATTATTAAAGTCTGATGGTTACTTTCCCAAACGCAAAAATCAATATTGGTTTATACATCACTGAAAAACGTGCTGACGGTTTTCATAACCTCGAATCTTGTTTTTATCCTGTTGGTTGGTGCGATATTTTAGAGATTTTACCTGCCGATAAATTATCTTTTAAAAGCACAGGCTTGCCTATTCCGGGAAGTCCAGATAGTAATCTTTGCCTAAAAGCCTATCATTTATTAAAACAAGATTTTGATATTCCACCCGTCACTATCCATCTCCATAAAGTTGTACCCATTGGAGCAGGTATGGGAGGAGGTTCGGCAGATTGTGCCTTTACCATCAAAACTTTGAACGAGCTTTTTGTGTTACATTTATCAATAGAGCAAATGGAAAATTATGCTCGCCGTTTGGGGAGCGATTGTGCCTTTTTTATTCAAAATCAGCCCCAATATTGTTTCGGGAAAGGAGATGAATTTGCTGATATTACTATTGATTTAACAGGAAAGTTTATCGTATTGGTAAACCCTAACATTCATATTTCTACTGCCGAGGCTTATTCAGGAGTAAAGCCACAAAAGAATGAGATTGACTTAAGAGAAGTATTGAAAGAACCTGTTCAAACATGGAAAAATGTGGTAAAAAATGATTTTGAAACACATCTCTTACCCAAATATCCACGTATCGAAAACATCAAGAATAAATTATACGAGCTTGGAGCTTCGTATGCAAGCATGACTGGCTCAGGCTCAACGGTATTTGGAATTTTTGAAGAAGCAATAGCAACAAAAAAACACTTTGAAGAATACGCCGTTTGGGAAGGGAAACTATAAATAGATTTGAAGATACGCTAATTTGAAAACTAATTACTGAATTTTCCTCTGTAGTAGTCTAAACTTAAGATTAAACACAAATATGCAACGCAGAGAACCTTTTAAATTTATGCTTCAGATGGCAATCTTCGGAAGTGGATTGATGTTTCTAGGCTTATTATTAACCTATTTGGGTATTGAAAGACCCAATGCAGGTTTTGGTAAGCTAATATTACCTCCTATTTTTTGGGTAAGCACTTTATTAATGTTAATCAGTAGCCTGACAATTCATCTAGCAAATTTGAATTTTAAAGAAGATAATTTTTTCAATTATCGTATCTATACTGGTATTACGCTTGTACTGGGCTTACTCTTTGTTGTCATGCAATTAGTAGGTTGGCAACAACTATTATCGCTCAATGTGAATAATCACTTCCGTACTGCCCGTGGGTTTGTCTATATACTTTCAGGGTTACACATCTTACATCTTCTGGTAGGACTATTTTTTCTAATCAAAATATTTCTGGAAGCTATCAAAAGGATTCCGTATATCGATTCTTTTGTGTATTCAGTTAATCCTCCGAATCAATTAAAAATCAACCTAATTGTATTCTATTGGCACTTTGTAGATTTGCTATGGATATTACTTTTCTTGTTTTTACTTTGGCAAAACTAAAAGGTGGATTTGAGATTTTATAGTAAAACGTTAAATCACAAATCCACAACTATGCTAAAGATTAAAAGTTGCACTTAGATAATAAAAGACCCCTACACTTGGCCCAGCTAAAAAGTTATAATAATACTTATTTAAAAGGTTTGTCCCTCCCAATTTCAGTATCAAGTTTTGTGTAGGTAAAGCATACGTCAATTGCCCATCTAGTGTTGCATAGGCTGGTACAGTGCCCGTCGCTAGAGACGATTGCCATAAGAACTCTTCTTGCCATTTCAGGTTGATATTAAATCCTAACCGCTCTGTGATTTTTCGATTACTGAGCGAAACATTCATTATCCATCTTGGCGTATTAAAGGCTTCTTCTAATCCATCGTTGGTAGTCTTATGGTCTAGCTGAGCATACGATGCATTTCCCGAGAGCATAAAAGTTTTATAAACCCTATAACTCAACCCTATGCTTCCACCATAATTGAAAACTGTAGTTTTAGAGTTTGTCCATAATCGATAGCGTTGATTTTTAGTACGGTCGTTCAAGGCAAAGGCGATTGAATCGGGATTTGCACTAGCAGTAAGCTGTAGATTTGTTTCTACCTGAGCCATAAAGTTCTGGTATTGATTATAATAAAAATCAATGTCAACGTATAGTCGTTTATCAAACCACTGCCCTTTATAACCAATCTCAAAACTATTCACTGATTCAGGCTGAATATAGCCATAATCATTCTTTTTCAAAAGACCTTTGTTCTTCACTACTGCTTGTGCCGTTGTGAAACCATTTTTATTGACATCGTTGGTAATAGCTGTTTGAAAAGCATCGATAGACGTTTTGAAATAAGAGTTCTCAAAAATCCCCTGTGACATTATAGGTAAGCCTCCTACTCTTTTTACTCCTCCACTATTGACATTCGAGAAGGCCTCAAAAAGACTTGGGAAACGATAGGCATTTTGATAGGAAATCCTAATATTCTGGTCGTCAGTAGGCGAGTAAACAAGCGCAACCCTCGGATTCCATCGTAAATCAAAATATTGATTTTTATCGCCTCTCAATGCTCCATTGAATTTGAGTTTATCATTCAAAAACAATTTTGTTACCTGCACAAAACCTCCTACTTTATCATAAGTCAGGTTTTGATCAGGCTTTGTAGGATTAATAAAATAGTTTCCATCGGGTACTACTTCAAATGTTCTATAATCAACACCTGTCAGGATATTTAGTCCCCATTTTTCTCGTAAGCTACTCAATAACTGTTGGGTTAAATCTGCTTGTGCCTCTGCATGATATAACCAAGATTGTACTCGCAAAGCCGCACCAATGTCCCAGTTATTAATATCACCTAATTTATTGATTAAGGCATCAAATTCGGCGGTATGAGGTTGAGGTCTTCCTTTATCAGCTTGGCTACGGGCTAATTGCAATGCTTCGGTAACACTTTTACCTGTATTCGTACTAGCATTGAATTGATTGGTAAAATCTGTAAACCAAGCATCATCCCCTTTAAAACTACGGTCGATATTCTCCGCCATTGAACGAATATTATATGACTGTCCAGTATTCTCGTGAGTCATATAGATTTTTGCTTGAATAGAGGGCGTCTTTAAGCTAATACTATGCTGGTCGATACGGTAATCATTCAATCGAAAGCGGTTGGTACGCTGGTAAAGATTATCTAATACGCCGAAACGATAAGTATAAGCTATCTCCCAGTTTTTAATAGGACGAACGAACAAGCTAATGTCTCCTTTGATATTTCTGAGAGAGAAATCAGCTATTTCTTTTTCCATATATCCTGTTCGGGCTACAGAATAACGTTTGCCCCCTAAAGTCAAATTTCTTCTATTCGACGATTCGTTTCCGTATCCATTGATACCGTCATAAGCGGGATTATCGTTTCCAAAAAGGTTTAAGCTAGCATTCCCATTCGGGTTTAAATCGCTGTTATTATCCGAAATCCAATCATAGCCCGTCAGGTATTCAACATTGATTTTTGTCGCAAACATATTATTAAATGCCTTTGCCCAGCGAATAGAGCTTTCACTAAAAATATGCACAGAAGCATTGTTATCATTAAAATGATTGACACCTGTTTTCTGCTGAAAACTAAGCCCTTGATATTCGAATGGATTTTTAGAGAAAATATTCACCAAACCATTTAGGGCATTCATTCCGTATAAGGCGGAAGCTGCACCATGCAGCATTTCAACATGGTCAACATCCAAATCGGTAGGTGCTAAAGCACTAGCAATGGGCGACCCTATATGTGGTGCTTGGTTATCGACACCATCTACTAATTGTACAAATCGTACATTGGTAGGGTTTGCAAAACCACGGGTATTGTATACCTTAAAACCCAAACTTGACGTCAGTAACTGAACTCCTTTGATGTTTTCGATAGCATCATAAAAGGAAGGTGCGGCTGAATTTTGAATCGTTTTATTATCCAATAAAGCAATGCCAATCGGCGATTTCAACACACTTTCGGGCATTCTTGATGCCGTTACAACTACTTCCGATAACTGTCGAATGGTATCTTTATAAACTATCTGTTGGATTTTTTTCTGAGATTGGGCTGTAAAACTTACTGTAGCCAAAATACTCAGTAAAAGGAAATGCTTTGTTTTAAAAGCATTATATTTTGAAAAATATAACGATAGACATCTGAGTAGCGTTGTTATCATAGAGGTAACGTTGATGTTAAAATAGTAGATAAAGTTTAAATGAGTAGCTGTTTTACGATTATAACTATTAGGTAAATATCAATTTGGCAGAGGCAATTATTAGTCCCAAAGCCAACAAGTAACGAAGTGTAGGTAGGTTAAACTTTTGACTCCCAAAATACGAGCCAAACAAGCCCCCTAAAATAGTAGCACAGATAGCCCATTGTAGGTTTTCTGGAATGTGCATATTTCCTTTTGTAATTTGTCCGTATAACCCAGAAAGAGAATTAACAAAAATAAAAAGTGCAGAAACTGCGGCAGTTTCTTTGAGTTTTGCCCATTTCATCAACAGCATTAAGGGACTCAAAACGATGCCTCCGCCTATGCCAATCATTCCCGACAGCAAACCGATTATTCCACCAGAAGTTAAGCCAGCCCAAAGTGGTACTTCCTTGTTTTCGGTTTCTTCTTGTTTGAACTGATACAATAAACGAGCAATGGAAATAAGAATACAAACGGCTAGAATTTTCTTATAGATGGCATCTGAAAGGGTCATGGTTCCTCCTAAGTAGGCAAAGGGAATACTGGCTATAGCAAAGGGCCAGAATAGTTTAAACTTAAAATGACCTGCCCGATAAAATCCCAAAAATGAAAAGAGGGAAACTGCAAGGTTCATAATCAAGGCCGAAGATTTCATTAAAGACGGAGCTACTCCTACAATCGCCATGACTGCCAAATAGCCACTCGCCCCACCATGCCCTACAGAAGAATATAAAAATGCTACGATGCTTAAAAGCAATAGCATTAACAAGAAAGTTGCATCCATATCAAACGTTATATTTTAACAAATATAGCGTTTTTCAATAAATACATTACATAGAAAAAATTGACTGTCGACTATTTTTGATTTTCTTGGGCGAGAAATGCCTGAAAACGAGCTTGAAGAGACTTGTAGGCTTCAATGGCTTGGAGCCCTTCTGGTGTAACGATGGTGCCTCCACCGCTTTTCCCTCCTACTTGTGTGATTACAAAAGGTTTGGTTGACTGAGTATTCATGGAGGTAATCAAATCCCAAGCTCTTTTATAAGACATTTCCATTGCCTTGGCGGCTTTGGAGATTGATCCGTGTTCAATAATCAGTTCTAATAATTGAATACGTCCTTTGCCCAGAAAACGCTCTGAACCATCATGGTTTTCTATCCAAATTGTTCCTTTTACACATATATCATTATTTGTTGGAAGAAGGGATTTCATTTTTTTGACTCTTTCTGGACTTTAGGATTTTGGACTTTAGGACTTTAGGACTTTAAGATGAAAGATATTAGACGTTAGACTAAAGACTTCTTGATTTTAGGATTTTGAACTTTAAGATTTTTAGACGCAAGATACAAGACTTAAGACTCTTTAACTTTATAAGCTTGAAGTTAGCGTTTTAAACCTTAAATTTCAAAGTAAAAAATCTCAAAGCTCACTACTGAAAGCTAATCGCTGAAAACTGACAGCTGAAATCCGAAAGCTGATAGCTCATCGCTCACAGCTAAAAGCTCTTAAACACAAACCTCTTTAGCCAATACTAAAATCTGTTCTAAAAATTCTCGTGAGTTACTCAATCTTGGCACTTTATGTTGTCCCCCTAATTTTCCACGATTACGCATCCAAGCATAAAAAGTCTCCTTCGGTACTACATTCACCTTTGGGGGACTCAATACCATATCTTTATATCTTTTGGCATCGTAATCAGAATTAATTTCTCTAAGCGTTTCATCCAACACCGTATTGAATACTTGTTGGTCGTTTGGTGCTTGTGAAAACTCAATTATCCATTCATGACAACCCTGTTGCTTATTATCCATATATACTGGGCCGGCGGTATAATCACTCAAAATAGCGCCAGTTGCTTCGCAGGCACGTGTAATGGCGATTTCAGCATTTTCAATAATCAGTTCTTCGCCAAATGCATTGATAAAATGCTTGGTTCTACCTGATATTTTAATTCTGAAAGGATAACGAGACGTAAACCTTACCGTATCGCCAATTTTATAACGCCATAAACCCGAATTAGTCGAAATAAGGATAGCATAGTTTTTATTCAATTCTACCTCCTCTATTGTCAACGCTTTTGGATGAGCTAACTCAATGTCTTCCATCGGAATAAACTCATAGAAAATGCCATAGTCAAGCATCAAAAGCATTTCATCTTTTCGATTAAAATCGTCTTGAATCCCGAAAAATCCTTCGGAAGCATTATAGATTTCAAGATAATTTACAGAAGAAGACGGAAAAACTTGATGACTGAACATTTCCCGATAAGGCTGAAAAGCCACCGCCCCGTGAATGAAAAACTCAAAATTTGGCCATACTTCCAAGATATTATCTTTGCCCGTAATTTCTAATATTTTGTCAATCAATACTAAAGTCCAAGTAGGTACGCCTAAGATACTCGTAACATTTTCCTGAGAAGTTACCTCCGCCATTTTTTGAATCTTCTCTTCCCAAACATCCATCAAGGCTACTTCCAAAGAGGGCGTACGAATGAGTTGAGCCCAAATCGGAAGGTTTTTCATGACCACAGCCGAAACATCACCCAGATAAGTGCGAGCATTTAACTGATTAGACTGCAAACTACCACCAATAGAAAGACCTTTGCCAGAAAAAACGGCTGTATCAGGTTTGTTTTCTACCAAAAGTGTCATCATGTCTTTTCCTCCCATGAAATGACAATCGTCCAGAGATTCTTTAGAAACAGGAATGTATTTACTGCGGGCGTTGGTTGTGCCAGAAGATTTTGAAAAATATTGAATGTCAGAATGCCATAGGATATTTTGTTCTCCGTGCATCATCCTTTCAATATAAGGATAAAGGCTTTCATAATTTGAAATGGGTACTCTTTCTTGAAAGTGCTTGATAGAAGAAATTGACTGATAATCATATTTTTTTCCCCACTCTGTATGCCTTGCCGACTGAATAAGACTCCAAAACATATCTTCCTGCGTTTCCATAGGTCGTTCCATAAAAGACTGGATACGGGGCAAACGTCTCTTCATCAACCAAGCGATTGTTTCATTAAGAATATCCATAAGTCAAGAATGTCGGCTTTAAAATTAGAGATTGTCTATTTACAAACTTAATAGAATTTATTGAATGTATCAAGTAAGCAAATAATAGGGTGACGCTATACTAAAAATACAGAAGTCAGCTTTCAAGGGCCGACTTCCTGCAAATACTTATTTTCTTCTTTTCAATGCTAAGTCCTGAGCAGTATCATAATATGCTCGTAAGTTACTCCAATCGAACGTATCAGAAATACTTTCTACACGGTTTCGCTGGGTAATTCTTTCACGAAGCGACTGCTTTACAAATTTCAAAAGCATTTCCGAAAGTTGTTCTGCTGCTTTATGGAAATCTTGTGTTTTGCGGTTTACTACCATTACGCCCCATTGTTCATAGTCACGCATGATTTGCATCATATAATCACCAAAGCCCGAAAGGTCTGAAGTAATAGTAGGAACCCCTCTGGCAATACATTCTAGTGGTGTATATCCCCAAGGCTCGTAATAACTTGGGAAAACCCCAAGATTACACCCTCTTACAAATTGTCCATAATCAAGCCCGAAAAGAGGGTTTGTCGACACGATAAAGTCTGGGTGATAAACAATCTTTACTTTGTCGTCAGGATTGTTCATCAAATTTGCTTTTTTGGTATAATCCGTAATCCCATCTTCATTTTTCAACAAGTGTGTTACCACTTTCGGACGCTTATTAGTCTTCCAAGTCTGAATAGTTCTACGCAAGCGCAAACGCCAGTACTCATCAATGAACCCGTTCAAATCTGGCATCTGTAAATCTGTTGCCGAAGCCGAAGCATTGAAAAGCTTCTCGCCAATTTGTTTTTCAATGGCATTACAAGTTTCATGGATTTCGTCCATTACCGCTCTTGACTGTAATACCTCTGGGTCAATAGAATGATAAGGCTGTTTGGTAATAAAAAACATCACAACCGTTTTATCTATTTTGGCTTGTTTCATTTTCCAGTTCAAACGCGCCAAAGCCTCTAAAGTAATATCATAGCCTTTGTTTGAAAACTCGTATCTACCCGACGTAAAGAAATAAAGCGTTTTACTTAAATCAAAAGGCTGGCTCTGGAAAAAATGCCCCATCACAAATTCATTGATACGGTCTTTGAAAAGCGTATGCAAATTTTGATGTTCGTGCATAGCTGAGAATCGAGTAATATTTAATCCATTCGGTAAAATCAAGTCTGGTACTTTACCCAACAAGAACTCGCATTCTCTGGCAGTTACATCACTCACCGTTGTCATTACATGACACATATTCGCAGCCAAGCGTTCGATGGTAGCTTGGGCTTCGATACCGTAATGACGAGCTTCGTCTAGCCAATTGAATGTATGTAATTTATCATAAAAATCAGGCACATTTCCTGCTAAATAACGCCCCAGCATCGTAGCATGAGTAGTAAAAACAGTAGCGATTTTAACGTTATCTTTTCTCAAATCAGGAATACAAGTAGCCGACATCCATTCGTGGATATGGGCAACTATTTCCGTCTTACTTCCTTGGTCATTCGCCAATTCTGTTAAAAAAATACGAATCATTTCACCAAACAATATTGTTTGGTTTACGATGTCTTCAACATGTAATGTTGATACTTGATGCTTATCCCAAAGACTTGCTTTTATCTGATTAAGTCTGTCAGCAACGGTTGCTAAATCAAACAATACAATTCTGGGTTTTCCTGTAACTAACCAATATCCATAATGTACCCCTAAACCCATCGAACGCATTTTCTGAATGGTTTTACCCAAAATCGAATCATCTAAATCGTGAATAGGTTCAAATTCAGCAGAAGCTGTTTGTGGAAAATATGGCCCTAACAAAAAATAATTATTACCCCACTTTTCAACCATTGATGGCACTTTGGTACGAATTACGGTGTAGATTCCACCAACTTGGTTACAGGTTTCCCAAGCAATTTCAATTAAAACTTTTTGCTTATTAGCGGATGATGTGAGAGGGTTTTGAATTTCCATTCGTCGGTATTAAGTTTTAGAATATTTTCTGTTTACAAATATGAACGTAAATAATATTCATATTTTAAGAAAAATTAAAATAAAATCAATTTTACTTTTGCGTGAATTTTATTACTCTTTCAAGCCAAAGGAATATTTTGTAATCTATATTTATTTATAAAAAATGCTAATAATGAAATGCAAGGCTGTCTTTAAATGTTGTTACTATTATATATACTTATCCTAAAAGTAATACACATTGCTGATAAATCGAATACAAATCTAAAAGAATGAGGACAAATTTGTGCTTAATTCTAATTAATATTTAACGCTTTTGATATTATGGAGTAATTAACATCATATTTACTCTTTTTAAACATAAATGTTATCTTTTTTTTAGCTTTTTTGGCGAATAACTGAACAAAATAATACTTTATCGTGGTTGTAAAAGAGATGAAGAAATATCAACGAGACTATATTGAAAACGTAAAAATCTAGGTTTATAATCAACAAACACCCAAATACTTCTATCATCAGGTAAATATTAAAGTTAAAATATTCCAAAATTTGTTCGAAGGTTTTACGAACTTTGTGGCTGAAAAAAATCAGCAAAACCAGAGAACAACAATTATAATTATGCTAAGAAGACCCAGAAGAAATCGCCAGTCAGCAGCTATTCGTGCAATGGTAGAAGAAACAACTTTATCAGTTAATGATTTTATCTACCCGATGTTTGTGATGGAAGGCAACAACCTCACTAGCGAAGTAAAATCAATGCCTGGTGTTTACAGGTATTCTATTGATAAGATATTAGAAGAAATGTCTGTTGTACAGGACTTAGGGATTCGTTCTATTGCGCTTTTTCCACTATTGCCTGAAGACAAAAAAGATAAGGTTGCCTCTGAAAGCTATCGCCAAGGAAATGTTTATTTAGAAGCCATTCATCAAATTAAAAGTAAGTTTCCATCTATTGCCATCATGTCGGATGTAGCCATGGATCCTTATTCTTCTGATGGACACGATGGATATGTGGATGAAAAAGGGAATATTCTGAATGATGAAAGCTTAGAGATTTTAGCAAAAATGACTGTCGTTCAAGCAGAAGCTGGTGCTGATATTGTTGGTCCTTCAGACATGATGGATGGACGTGTCAGAGTACTCCGTGAAGCTCTGGATAGCAAAGGTTTTATCAATGTTTCTATCATGGCATATTCTGCCAAGTATGCTTCCGCATTTTATGGTCCCTTCCGTGATGCTTTAGATTCAGCGCCTAAATTTGGAGACAAAAAAACGTATCAGATGAACCCTGCCAATGTACGTGAAGCATTAATTGAAGCAGAACTTGATTATAGTGAAGGAGCAGACTTTTTAATGGTAAAACCCGCATTGGCTTATTTGGATGTTATCAAATCGTTGAATGATAATTTTGATATTCCAATTGCTGCCTATAACGTCTCTGGCGAATATGCTATGGTTAAGGCCGCTGCTCAAAACGGTTGGTTAGATGGCACCAAGACAATGGTTGAATGTTTGACATCAATCAAAAGAGCGGGGGCTAAAGTAATATTAACTTACTTTGCTAAGGAATATGCTAGCCTTAGCAAATAGTGTAGTAGTATTTAAAAGAGAAAGGCTTAGCG
>NZ_JBWKYN010000044.1:0-34578 GCF_059423785.1 Arcicella sp. GW458-12-2-14-TSB2
ATTCAACGAATTAACATTAATTATTACCCTAAAATTTTTATAAAAGTATGGCAACTCAGAACTCCATCAAAACTTATCTTCCCCGAATAATACTATTATGTGTTGTAGTACTAGGCTTATATTTCGGATATTCAAAATATAAATATGCACAGTCGCATGAAGATACAGACAATGCACAAGTAGAAACGTATTTTGTGCCAGTATTACCAAGAATGGCAGGTTATGTAAAATCTGTATCAGTAAAAGATTATGATGTTGTAAAGAAGGATGAATTAATCCTTGAGATTGATAGTGACGAAGCTAAATTAGCTTTAGACGAAATGGAAGCAGATTTGTTACAAGCGCAGACAGATGTAGAAAATGCCAAGGCTAATATTACAAACTTGTCTATGAGTATTAAATCTAACGAAGCAAATTTGAAAGCTACTTATTTGCGTAGAGATAAAGCGAAAAAAGATGCTGACCGTGATGCTGCTTTAGTAGCCGAAAATGCGATTACTCGTAAACAAGGCGATGATAGCAAATCAGCGTATGAAGTGTTGGTAGCTCAATACGAAGCAGGTATCGCTGACATTTCGGCAACAAAATCAAGAATGCCCATTTTACAAGCAGCCTTGCACAAAGCGGAAGCTACTTTGGCTGTAAAAAGAGTAAAGATTGAGCAACAAAAATTAAAACTCACTTATTCAAAAGTATTCGCACCAACATCTGGAAGAATTGGTAAGAAAAGTGTAGAGCCGGGTCAATTTATCCAAGCTGGACAACCATTGATGACAATCGTTCAAGATTCTACTTTCTGGGTAGTAGCCAACTTTAAAGAAACACAAGTAGGTCGTTTGAAAATTGGGAGTGAAGCCGAATTAAAATTAGATGCTTATCCAGACAGAGTTATCAAAGGAAAAGTTATTTCTATTTCAGAATCAACAGGTGCTAAAACATCATTGTTGCCTCCTGACAATGCTTCTGGAAACTTCGTAAAAGTTACACAACGTGTACCAGTGAAAATAGAAATACTTGATTTAGCGAAAAATAAAGATATTCTAAGAGCCGGACTTTCATTAGAGGTAAGTGTTCAAGTTAAGTAGTTGTGAATTAGTGAGTTAGTGATTGAGTGAATATTGATTATTCACAATTACAACTGTGATAATAGAGAATAATTATTTTATCCAAATAATTATAATTCACTAACTCACTCATTCTATCACTCACAATTAAAAAAACTAAACATGGCTGCTAAAACAGGATTTGCAAAATATATAATCGTTATCACGACGGTTTCGGCAGCAATTATGGAATTGCTCGATACCACCATCGTGAACGTTGCACTCAATCAAATGGCGGGTTCTTTGGGCTCTACGATTGAGGACGTTGCTTGGGTAATTACTTCCTATGCCATTGCGAACGTAATTATCATTCCCATGACGGGATTTTTAGGAGAATATTTTGGCCGAAAAACATATTATTTAACCTCCATGGTACTGTTTGGAGTAGCCTCCTATTTTTGTGGGGCGTCTGAGGGACTATGGGAATTGGTTTTCTGGCGTTTTATTCAAGGGATAGGCGGAGGAGCGTTGCTTTCAACCTCTCAAGCTATCTTATTTGATGCTTTCGAGCCAAAAGATAGAGGTATTGCCTCAGGGCTATTTGGGATGGGTATCGTACTTGGACCAACATTAGGCCCAGCATTAGGAGGATATATTTTAGAAACTTATAACTGGTCACAGATTTTCTATGTAAACATCCCGATTTGTGTGATTGCTACGGTACTGACATTAATTTATATTGATAGAAAGGAAGGAGAGGGAGAGCGGAAAAAAGAAATACAGATAGATTACATCGGTATTATGTTGTTGATTGTGGGTATTGGTGCATTACAATTTGTGTTAGAAAAAGGAGAGTCTGAAGACTGGTTTGAATCAAGAATGATTGTTACGGTAAGCATAATGGCCGCCATTGGAATCATTGGGTTTGTCTGGCATGAACTCACTACCGAACACCCCGTAGTAAACCTCAGTATTTTTAAACACAGAATCTTTGCTTTTTCTACCATGTTCAATCTGGTCTCTGGTTTAGGTTTATTTACCTCTGCCTTTGTATATCCAGTATTGGTACAGCGAGTAAACGGATTTACTCCTTTTGAAGCAGGGGTTTCGCTAGTAGCTCCGACCTTAGCTGCTGTAGTGCTTTTCCCTATTATTGGTAAACGCATGGCTGGTGGAGCATCACCAATTCCTTTTATGGTGGCGGGTATTCTCTTTTTTATCTTTTTTGGTTTTTATAGTGGTACGGCTACACCCGATATGGGTAAATGGGATTTCTTTCCTATGCAAATTTGTAGAACCATCGGGATTTCCTTATTGCAACTACCACTTATCAATCAGGCTGTGGCAGGGTTAAAACCTAAAGAATATCCAGCAGGTATTGCGTTGTCGAACATGATTCGTCAGTTAGGAGGAGCTTTTGGAATTGCCTTGGCCAATAACTTTGCTACCAATCGTGCTGCTCAGCACCGTTCAGACTTGATGGCGAATATGAGTACCGATAATCCGCTATTTAATGAAAGAGTAGCTAATGCTACCAGAAGTATGATAGCGAGCACGGGGGATAGTTTCAATGCTGCCGCAATGGCTTATAAACAGCTTGAAGCCGCTGTGTCACGGCAGGCTTATTATTTGGCTTATTTAGATACTTTTAGATTAATTTCTATCTTCTTTATCTGCTTACTTCCTTGCGTGTTTTTGTTAAGAACCAAAAAACTAACGCCAGAAGAAGCCGCAGCAATGGCTAAGGCCGCTGCTGAAAGCCATTAATTTTAAACACAATTATTCAGTGTATAAACTTGATTAATTTTTGAAACAATGAAAATAAAATATAATTATATCATTTCGCTTTTATTGCTTGCCGACTTCTTCGTTGGACAAGAAGTATTAGCTCAAGATAAAACCGATGAGTCGCTTAAACAGTTGGTACGTGCTGCCATTGAGTACGCTCCTAAAATTAAGGAGCAACAGCAAATGATTACCATAGGTGATTATCGTACTAAAATACAAGAGTCAGCTTTGAAACCACAGATTCAGTCTGAAATTGGTGTAACCAGAATCGACCCTGTTGCTAAAGCTTCCTTTGCTTTTGGCTCAACTACGACCAATTTGCAGTTTCAACCCAACATGAATTACAATGCCAACATTGGTGCTAACTATGTGTTGTACGATTGGGGTAAACAAAATATCAATATCGAGAAGTCTAAATTAGAGACAGAACTTTCTAGAACTGGCGTTGAAGGATTGAAAAATATATACGCTTATCAAGTAGCTAATTTGTATTATGGTATCGTTTATACACAGAAAGCCATAGAAGTACAAAAAGAGCAATTGAAACTGGTAGATGATAACGGGAAAATTATCAGCGACCGCCTAAAGCAAGGTGATGCATTAGATTATGACCAAGTGTCGATTCAGGTAAGATATAAAAATGCTGAAACTAGATTATCAGACTTACAAAGCCAGTTAGAACGTCAATACATTTACCTTTCTTCTTTAATTGGTAAAGATGCACACGGGACTATTTCCCCAAATGCTGATTTTAATTTAGGACTTACTGCCTTGAGTGTAGAGGAGGCATTGAATCAAGCACAGACTACTAATACAGATTTGAAAACCTTGAAGGATAGAGATTTGATTGCTGAGCGTGAAGTGAAAATTGCAAAAATGGGTTCTGCCCCTTATATTGCAGCGAATGCTTCGTTAGGGCTTAAAAATGGATATTTGCCTAGAATTAACGGCGAAGTTCCTCCCATTTCTGAAGACTTCAAGTTTGGTAGTACAGTAGGGTTAAAGCTTACTATTCCTGTATATTCTGGTAACAAAACGGCTCATCAGACAGAAGTAGCTAGACTAAACCGCGAGATGTTGAAATATACTGCGGAGGTGACGAATCAAAACTTAAAGAGAGATTTAGAAGCCGCTCAGAATGATTATAACGCTGCTAAAAACAAACTAGATTTATCAGAACGTAATGTTTTCCAAGCACAATATGCCTTGAAATTAGCAAACGCACGTTTCAAGAATGGTGTAATTACTAATGTAGAAATAGAGGCTTCGCAAACAGCCTTAAGAGAAAGTCAGTTAACACAATTACAATATCAGTACCAAATGGCCATTGCCCAATTAGAACTTAATCGTTTGACGGGCATTAAGTTTTGGTAAAAAATATGAGGCTGACTACTACGAATAGTCAGCCTCAAACTCAATGAAAAAACAACTACTCTGTTACTTCTTCCTATTCTCTTTTTTTCAGAGCAAAGCTGCTGAAACAGATTCTACATCTGTTAATAAGCTTGCTAATCTCAAAATAGTAAAATTCTTTATTGGTCATAAATACCTTGTTTCTCCCTTTGTTTTTTATATGCCTGAAACCAGTTGGGTATTAGGCGGAGGAGTAAAACGCTTTTTTAATGGCGGAGGAGAGGGCGACTCGCTCACTAGGGTTTCTAATACTGCTGTTTTCTTGCAATACTCCTTGAACAGTCAGATAATGTTTGAACATAATTATCAGATTTTCACGAACAAGGAGAAATATTATATCGTTGGGTATTATGGTTTTAGTCGCTTTCCAGTGCTTTTTTATGGTGTAGGAGCAGAGGCAAAGCCAGAGAATGAAGAAGCTATTACTTTTGATTTAATCAGATTTGATAATTTGACCTACCGCAAAATTGCTAATCATACCTTTGCAGGGTTAGGTTGGCGATACTTCAAAATGTATAATGTACAAGGCAAAAGCAATGGAATATTAGAGCATGGGAATGATGTCATCGGTCGCGAGGGTTCTACTGTTTCGGGATTAAATGTCTCAGTACAGTTTGATAATCGAGATAACGTTTTGACTACATCACAAGGTTCTTTTTTACAAATAGAATATTCTGCCCATGAACATTGGACAGGCAGTACGCAGTCATTCCATCGTTGGCAACTAGATGCTAGAAAGTTTTTGAGACCGTTCGCCCAACGCAAAGATGTATTGGCTTTTCAGGCCTTTGCTTTTCTCTCAAATGGAAATGTTCCTTTTCATGAGTTAGGATTATTGGGTGGAGATATGATTATGCGTGGATACTATGTTGGTTCACGCAGGGATAAAGATTTGCTAGCATTCCAGACAGAGTATCGTTGGCAAGCCTTAAAGCGTTGGGGATTAGTAGGTTTTGGCGGGTTGGGTTGGGTAAATAATAAAATCGGAGACATGAATATGACCAACATTCTGCCAAGTTATGGTGCTGGGCTACGCTTTAAAATAAACCGTAAAGAAAATGTAAATGTGAGAGTAGATTACGGTTTCGGAAATGGTCAGCAAAACTTGTATTTTTTTATTGCGGAGGCGTTTTAGGGAGTTTGGAATTGAGCGTTTGGAGTGTTGAGTTTTCAATTTTAACATGAAAATACCTACTTCTTTACCTTCCAAATGGAGAGGCATCGTTTAATTACTTGGTGCGTTGCTTTCGCACATGTTGTTGGTGAAAAACATCAACAACGGCAAAACGGCAAAGTTGTCCAATCTTTTTTAGTCTCCTTAAATTAATTACGATTTCTTAAAATATGTTAAATTACACCTAATATCTACTTACTTCAAAGCTTCCTGCAACGGTTCTTTTCTTTTGTCGGTCATAATGTTGAATGATTTTGGATGGTACGTCCATTAAAACACCAATATAACAATCATTAATTATGACCAAATACAAATTAATCTATCTACTATTAGTGCTTAGTACAATCGGATTTGTAACTAGCATCTTATCTTGTAAGACAGCTTCTGAGGAAGAAGTCATTATCACTCCAGTTGTAATTGATGGAGACTTTGATACCAAAACTAAGGATACTACTTTTGCCAATGCCGTGGTAATCAAGTATTCTGGCACTACTGCAACCGTTACAAATCCATTTGAAAGTTCAGGCGTAAAAGTAAGTGTGACGAATGGAAATGTAGTGGTAACATCTACCACCACTACTACCGAGGTAAACTATGTGCTTTCAGGCTCGACTACCGAAGGAAGCTTAAAACTTTACAGTGATTATAAATTTAATCTTATCATGAATGGCGTTAGTATTATTCATTCTAGCGGACCTGCTATTAATATTCAGTCGGGGAAGAAAGTATCTGTTAATTTACTAAGCGGAACCAATAACCGTGTGGTAGATGGTACTGCTTATGCTACTAGCACAGAAGACCAAAAAGGAGCGTTCTTTAGCGAAGGACAATTGAATTTTGCAGGTACTGGTGCTTTAACGGTAATTGCGAATTACAAACATGGAATTTGTAGTGACGATTATATTGCTATTAAAGAAGGGACAATCACTGTTACACAAGCCGTTTCAGATGGCATACATGCCAATGATTATTTCAAAATGGAAGGTGGAACATTATCAATAACCTCCTCTGGAGATGGAATTGATTGTGAAGAAGGCTATGTCGCGCTATCAGGAGGAAATATTACTGTAACCAGTGTTGACGATGGAATTACAGCATCTTATGATGGAACAGATACAAGCATAACGCCTTATGTATCTATCACGGGCGGAACGATCAATGTAACAACTACAGGAGAGAAAGGCAATGCGATAAAAAGCGAAGGATATACGACAGTAAACAATAGTAGTACTATTACCCTCAAAGTATCAGGCAGAGCATCAAAGGGCTTTAAGACTACGGGAAATTTAACGCTTACCAATGTTAATACTAGTATCACTACCTCAGGAAATGCCTTTTATGATACCAGTGATTCAGATATAGCTTCGGCAGCAGGAATTAATTGTGATGGTAATTTTGTCATGCAACAAGGAACAGTTACAATCAATAGCACTGGAACGGCAGGAAAAGGAATCACCGTTGATGGCACTTCGACGATTAATGGTGGTACAATCAATATCACTACTACTGGTGCGGCCTTTACTAGTAATAACCAAGATAGTGAAGCCAAAGGCATTAAAAGTAATGGTGCTTTGGTCATCAATGACGGAACTATTACTATTTCGGCAGCGGATGATGGTATCAAGTCGGATGCTTCGATAACTTTTAACAAAGGAAACCTTTCTATCACAAAATCAACGGAAGGAATTGAAGCACCTAAGATTACGGTAAACAATGGTACTATCAATGTACTATCATCCGACGATTGTATTAATTCAACCAATGGGAATGGTGGAGAATCTAATGATGGTAGCTTGATGACATTTACAGGAGGGGTAGTAACGGTAAGTTCAACAGGAGGGGACCCCTTGGATAGTAATGGAAGTATCAGCATGACGGGAGGAATCGTAGTGGCTCAAGGCCCACCATCGCAACCAGAAGTAGCGATAGACTATAATGGAACGTTTAACATTTCCGGCGGTTTACTGATTGCATCAGGACCAAGTGCTAGTAGGATGGCTCAGGCTACCAGCACTACCTCAGCACAGAATACAGTATTTGTTAAGTTAAATAGTGTACAAGCTTCTGGTACGTTGTTCACTGTTCAGGATGCTTCTGGCAATAATTTGGTGACTTACGCACCTGCTCGTGCAGCAGGATATTTTGTATTTTCATCGCCTAGTCTTGCTACGAATGCTACGTATAAAGTACTGACGGGTGGTTCTTATGCCAATGGCACAAATACAGGAGGCTATTATTCAGGAGGTAGCTACACAGGCGGAACACAAAAAGGAACATTTACAGTTTCTAGCAAAGTAACTACAGTAACTTATTAGTGAATATGCCTTTAAAAGGAAAATGAAGCTGTCCGAAAAGTTTTCATAGCCAAATATTATTCTGTGAAAGACCTCACCCCCAACCCCCTCTCCTTCAGAGATGGGGCTTTTTGAGCCCAAAAGTTCCCATCTCTGAAGGAGAGGGGTTAGGGGTGAGGTTAAAATCCAAAGAATATTTGGTGATATTTTCCTTTTTAGACAGCCTCATTAGTTTTTTAAGGTTTTTAATATTCTTCTTCTAAATTTGAGGGAATTTCAATCAAACGCAATAAACATGCAATTAATACCCTTCCTACAAAAAGGCTTTGTACTGTCAAGTAGCAGAGTTACTAAGCTGGCTAGTTTAATTAATCAAGAAGAAGCCTTTTTTCGTCCTTATGATAAGGTAAACCATTTTACATGGGAGCTCGGACATTTAACTTTTGTTCGGAATACTATTATCAAATTATTGAATCCATCTGAACAACTTTCAACTTTTCATAACGAACGTATAACCTTCGCACCGGGGACAGCACTGTTGGAGAATGAAATGTATCCGCCCTTGGATAGTCTAGTAGCTACTTTTCAACAAAGAGGAGAAAGAATTATTGCATTATTAGAGGAGGTAAACCAAGAAAGATGGGATATCGAAAGTCCTTATAAATTGCCAGCAGGAAATACAGTGGGCGACCAAGTTTCATTTTTTCTCCTACATGAAAATACACATTATGGAGAGATGAGTTATTTGAAGAATATAATCGTTAGATTGAGAACCGAATAATTTAAAGCTGAGGAGTGAGCCTTTCAAAAACACACTCCTCAACTAATATTACAATTTACTAACTTCACTACTAAACAGAGCCACTACCATAGCTACAACTATGATTACTACACAAGCTAATCCTTTGCAGAAAAATTTTAAACAGTCTCTCATCTTAATTTGAAGTTTATCCCAATATTGAATCCAATTTTATTGGGCTTTATTAATAATAACGAATTTGAATCACTCTGTTGATTCAGTGAATAACTGAAGGTTGGCTCAATAAATAAATAAGCATTATCGCCTATTTGTCTGGTAATACCATAAGCTATATTAGCAAAACCATTGAATTGGTTACTCCCATTAATTTTGTAAGCTCCCTCCACTCCTACATTCACATAATGCGAAAGCGACTCGCCTCTTAGAAAAGTATATTGCAATTCTACCTTAGTACCTAAATAATAAGCAGATTGTGAATACACTTTTTTAATTTCTGCAAAACTTACATCTACTCCCGTATTGTCAGGCGACTGTACCACTAATGAATCTGTACGTACCTGATAACTAAAACTATGATTGGTTTTGGTAAAAGTCAGCCCCGTTCTAAGCTTAAATCTGTCTGATAAAGTAAATACTAAACCCGCCTGTGTGTAAAAGCCCAGTCTGTCAGCATCATCATTTACGGCTATTTGATGCACATAATTAGCGTCGTTTCCATTAGCAGTAATGGTATAGTAATTAATAAGTGGCATCGCACTTACATACCATTCTAATGGTTTAGATTCTTTAAAATATACAGTGGGCTTTGGCCCACGATACCTTATTTTTGGTGTTCTGAAATGATTCGTAAACGGATGATAATCTTTTGAATCAAGTGCAGAAAGCATCTTAAAACGGCTTCCCGCTACTTCACTTAATTGATTATTAGTACTTACTGCATTATCATTAATCGTGTTGTTTGTTCTATCTGAGAATACAGCAGAACGCCCCTTTGTATTGCTTTTGTTAAAGGAATATTTCTGAGTATTATTATATATTACATTGCCTTGTTGGTCTCCAGCACATGATAATTCACTTTGATGATTATCTGTTTGTGTAATAGGTGGTACTTCGCCAGTATCAGTTCTATTACCCTTTTTAGCTTTTAAAACTCCCTGCTTTTTATAAGATACTATGGCTTCTTTTTCAACAGTTATAGCCTCTTTTTTACTGATATTCCCCAATTTAGCTGTATTTATCTTTGAAGATATACCTACTGATTCTTCTGCTAATTCATTACTATTTGTAGCATCATTAGGGTTTTTAGTTATATTTTTTGATGACAAAGTACTTATATCTTCGGTAGGTAAATCTTTGGCTATATTGTCTGATTTTTTCGTTTCAACATTACTGTGTTTATTTTCCTCAATACTTTTCTCTGCTTCTTTCTGACTATTTGCAAATTTTTCTACAGGTTGTTCTATCTTGGCTTCACTATTATTATTCATTTTAGAAGGCAATAAGTACACCCCTATTCCCGTCAGTAATAACAAGACAGCTACAGCGGCAAATTGCCAATATGGTATTTTCCTTGCTGGATTAGCAGGAAGTTGAGGCTCTATTGCTTTCCAGAGCTTGTCGTTTGGTTCTGACTCAAAATCAAACAAGTTATCTCGGAAAAGGTCCTCAAAAGGATCTTTATCTTTATCAAGTGCGCTCATAGCTGATAATTCCCAGTTGTTTTAGTTGCTTTCTAAGCAGTTCTTTTGCTCTTGAAAGCTGTGATTTTGAAGTATTCTCGCTCACACCCAACAGTTCCCCTATCTCTGCATGATTATAACCATCTATCACATAGAGGTTGAAAACCATGCGGTATCCATCAGGCAATTGGTTAATCAGCGCAAGAAGTTCTTCACTTGTAAGTGTTGATAATAGGTTGGGGTAATCATCATTGCTTAGTACAATATTTTCATAGTCTGTATTTTGTTGAAATTTTAAATTAGCATGATAATAATTGATGGCAGTATGTATCACGGCCTTTCTAACCCAAGCACCTACGGCTTTGGGGTTTTCCAGGGAATGAATATTATTAAATATCTTCACAAATGCTTCTTGGTAAATGTCTTCGGCTTCCTCGGGCGTGCGAGTATAACGACGACAAACACCCATCAACTTGCTTTTATACAGGTTATAAAAAGCAGTTTGGGCTTTGCGGTCGTTTTTTTGGCAGGCTTTGACTAATTCCTGTTCGTTGAGCATTTAGTGAGTTTTATTAAATGATGAATTGTTTAAGGAGAATACACCATTTATATAAGGTTTATGGGCTGACTCTTTAAAAATTTATCATTTATTTTTTTATTCTTATGGTAAAATTGGCTTTCAGTATCTCTCCATTAGTACTGGTAATAACATACTTAAATTGATCATTATACTCTTTGCCATCTTGTTGTTTAAGCTTATAAAAAAGCTTTTTGTCTTCAATCCGTATCATTCCATAAATGGGTTGGGTTTCAATAGTTATACTTTTTATACCTACACAACTAGCCAAATATAATCTATAAGGAAGTTCAACCTCTGAACTTTGTATCTGACTAGCCGACAATTCCATTTCACCATTTTTTATAAAAGCCTTACAAGCGGGAATTGTGCGAATCAATATTTCGACAAACATTTTTTGTGGATTATTCCCATTTTTGTCATAAATCGTGTATTCTAACACATCATTGGCTTCTTGCTTGATTGTCTGGCTGTATTCAATTTCCGAATTGGCATTTACAGTTGCCTTGCCAAACTGTGGATTTATCGAAACCTTTAGGCTCTTTATATCGTAATCATCACAAATTTTATCGTTGTCCAACACTTTAATTTTCTGTACTGAAGTATCGTATTTATCAACCACAATGACATCTGGAATCAAAATATTTTTACACCAATTACCTTGTACGTCTACCCTAACACCGACAATCCTGCAAACTGGATTACTGCCACCCGTGCATATTTGATAAAAGAAAATATCATCTTGATTTCCACTACTTGGCGTATAAACAATCTTATTTTTAATAATTTCTACCGTGCCAAAAGTAGGTTTGTCTAAAATCGCTAATGAACTAGAATCCACGATGGCATTACAAAAACGGTCGTTTTTCAATACATCCAACACCGTTGGCGTATTTACTTTTACCGTAAAGAAATCTGGGATGGCTCCAGCATTACACGGAATCTTATTGTTATCAGAAGTAATATTTACTTTTATGGTATCGCGTTTAATTGCGTTACCATTTGTCATCTTATAAATCAGCAATTCCGATACTTCGTTTTTCGTAGAATCTGACTTATAAACTAGATACCCTGTTTTTGAAAAAGAATATTTGCCATATTGAGGCGCACTTTCGATTTTAATGGAAGTATATCCTGATGATTTCAATAGTACTTTAAGATCAATAGCAATAAAATTATTAGGGGGTGTATAATAATTTTTTGTATCAATCAACGAAATAGTAGTTAAGGTTGGTTTTATAGTGGGTTCGACTTCAATAATTTCGTCGCACGCACAAACCAAACATAACACCATCATAAAAAATATTCCTACAAAAATTCTCATATTGTTTTCAAAACAGAACAGTTGTGGTTAGTCATTCCTACAACTGTTCTGCCTTTTACTATTTATCTTTTTTAGCTGCTATAAAAGCACCATCTTTATCAAAATAAACATAGTATTTGTCTGTACCAAAGGTAATAACCACTAAATAAGCTTGTGCTACATCGTTATTTAATGTAATGCTTCCTTTACTGAATACCCAGCCAACATATACTTTATTTAAATAATCTTTAATTACCTGCGGAAGGTCATTGGCAGATGCAATGCTCTTTTCTTCAAATTTAGGAACTGTTGGTAATTTCGGTTCTAAAACACTGATAAATTTACCACTTCCATCAAAATTGAGGGTAGCAATTTTACCGTCTTTTGAAATAGCCACCGTATAAGAATCTGGCAAGGTATCTTTTAAAATAACAATTCCTTTCTCATACTTCCATCCTGAATAATTAGTACTAAGATAATCTTTAATTGCTTTTGGTAGCTCTGAATCTTTCAAAGTTTTAACTTCAAGCTTCGGCAATTTCAATTTTATCGTGTTCTTACTTTTCAACGTACCTGCACCATCAAAGGTTAATTCATACAATACATCGCCAATTTTAGCTGAAACAAAATATGTCTTCGTTCCATCAGCGTTAGTTTTCACAAATGCCCTTTCAAATTCATAGCCGCTCAACTGACTTTGAATATTGGCAGGCAAATCTGTCAAACTCACTGAATAAGTTTTAGGAGCATTTTTTGGATCAGGCTTTTGACTTTTCGGTTCTGTGAAAGAAGCCACAAAAGTACCCGTTGCATCGAAGAGTAACGTAATTCTTTGGTCGTTGAAAGCTATCAAAATTTTATAAGAATCCTTACCGTTGGCATCTTTTCCTACCCCTACTTTTTCAAGCTTATAACCTTTGTAATTCGTTTCAAGATATACCTTGATGGCATCTATCAAAGCGGTTTTAGTAGTATCTGCCTTGACAGTATAGGTACTTAAAATTTTGCCTGTAGCCGCAACTGTAGCTTCGTGGGCAACACCGTTTACTGAAAAATCGCAACCATATACTTTATTTGAGTCAATCGTTGTTACTAAAAGTTCTGTAGCCGTTGGGTAGTCTTGTTTAATTACTGCCGAAACCTTTGCCACTGCTGCTGCATTGGTTGTTGTTTGGCTTTGGCTCTGTTGATCAAGATTTATGTTTTCTTTACAGCTCGTTAAAATGCTCGTCAATGCGAATGCAAAGACAAAAAGGATTTTTTTCATAATTTCACACAAATTTGGATTACACTTTGATTGAAAAGTTAAAACTGTTTTCCCCTGATTTTTTGATCAGGAAAGTCAAGGGAAGATTTGAGATGCATTTCAAAGAGATAGACAACCCAACCCAATAAAAGGGTTGCATGAACCAAAAATAATTTGCTAAAAGAAGGGAAATAAAAAGGTGTTTATCAAATACTTAGTTAGCTCTTGATAGTATGACGTTTAAATTTCTTCCAGCCTATAAAAGCCAGCACTAAAAATAGAATAACGCCCAATACATACCACATAGTGTAAGATGAATTTAAAGCGGAGGCATCGCCCACCAATACGGCCCCTGCCCAAAAAGTAGGTAATTGATTTTCACCTGTTTGACTTTGCAAGAAGGCTATTTTAGCTTTTTGAAGGGCCACATCTTTGGTAAAACCTTCAGACAAGTATTGATAAAATAATTCATTTAAGGAATAGGTGGCTCTGTTTTCCACACTCCAAAGCGTTGTTAAAGTAGCAGGAATGCCTAATGTGGCAAAACCTCTGGACAAGCTCAGAATGCCTTCGCCAGTGGCATTTCTTCCTACTGCCGTTTTGCAAGCTGATAATACTAATAATTGCGTTTTGAATCTGTTCAATACGCCCAATTCTGATAGTTTTAGAACAGAATCGGCAAAGTAAATCATCGGTTCTTGGTCGCTATTATCTGCTTGGGCGTGGGTGTATAAATGCACAATCTGATAGTTATGGGCATTATTAAAGAATGTTTTTTTATCAGCGCTTTGATTGATAAAGGTTTTCCCAAAATAGAAAAAGTCGGCTACTTTTGATAAAGATTTATCCGAATCTGTCAGTTCTGTCTGATTCAAGTTTTTTTGGTATGCAACAGGTGCCATTCCAAAGAATTTCTTTGTCAGGGAGAAGCTTTCATTACTAATATTTTTCAATAAAAATTGTACCGAATAGGTATAACTAATCGCATAATCTTTTAGTAAATATTCAGATTTTCTTGAAGACTTACTCATGGCTTCAAAAGGCAAAAAATATCCATCCTGTGCGATGATTACCCTACCTTTGGGGACATCTAGTTTAGCAAAAAGTTGTTGATATAATTGATTCCCTACTTTCAAAAAACCTGAGAAATCAGCATTAGCTTTTTGATTATCGGCACAGTAATTCAAAAATGCTTTTGAATTTTCTTCATAATTTACCAACGAAATCTTCTGTAAATAGGCTTGGTCTGGTAATACTTTCATGGCATAGATGGCCTCGTTGCCTACAAAATATTCTACTAGGCAAATGTCTTCCTTCGTAAATTGTGTAGGTTTTTTAAGGTATTTTTTCACATCAGCCAAGCAAGCCGTTGTAGTGTCGTATTTATATTGATAGTAAGTCGGATTTTTGAGTTCTAAGCTTTTAATAAAAGCCGCTTGCTCTTCTTGGGCCTCTAATAATTGATTTTGTAAGGTTGTATTTTTAGCATTTTTGCTATTTTGTCCTACTAGCTTCGTATTATACTCCGTGATTTTTTGCTGTAATGATTTCTCTTTTTGTAAATCTTCAGGCGAAAGTTGTTGCTTGGCACTTAGTTCATTCAGTCGGTCATTTAGCAATACAGCCTTACTTTTCTCGAAAAAATAAAATGCTTTTTCGTAGTTCTTTAACAGGTAACAGGTTTCAATTGCTTGTTCATAAAGATGATGTGTTTTGTTTCGCCAATAAAGTTTCGATTCTGTTCCTGAGTGTTCAAAACGCATTAAATCTACCAACTGATCGGCTACGATGTAGGTTTTCAAGGCATTTCTTAAATAATCTTTCCGTTGTGTGGCTTTGTGATATTCCAGCCAAGTATCTGCTTTATCTTGCAGGGTAGTGAGCAAATAAGATTTGAAGTCGGCTGCTTGTAATGATTTGATAGAGGGAATATCTGCCAATTGTTCAGATTTAAAGCCGATTGGGGCAACTTCAAAAGCTTTTTGGTAATACTCAAACGCTTTTGGATAATCCTTTTTCTTCCAATATACCGCCGCAATATCATCATAGATAATTACTTTCATGTAGGCATTATCCATCGTTTGCAAGGCCATCAAATAGTTTTGTAGGGCTTGGTCATAGTCTTGCAAATACTGGTAATAGGTAAAGCCAATGTCTAAAAAATTCAAAGAGTAACTATAGGTATTGTTACTAAGCTTGTAAAGTTTTTGGCTTTTCCGATAAGATGCGATGGCTTCTTTGTAATGTTTTTGAGCGGTATATAATTGTCCTGCCCAATAATAGGCATAAGGTAAATAACCAAGAGGGTCTTTTTCTTCTAATAATTGTATTACTTCTTTCAGATTATCACTCGCCTTATCGATTTCTGACATCATCGTGAGTGTCTTTACTTTTTCTATCAAACTAAAAGCCAATCCTTCATGATTTTTGGTTTGTTTAGCAAAGCTAATCCCTAAATCTACGCTACTGATGGCCTTTTCAAAATCGCCCATCTTACTAAAGATATTTGCCTTTTGTGCATAGGCTTTTGAAAGATAGTTGGTTTTTTCGAGATTGGTTTTGGCAATAGCAATACACTTATCAAGCTCGTCTAATGATACCTGATAATGCCCTAGCTGGTTTTCATAGCGGGCTAAATAGAAATAATTAACTTCTAAGCCGAAATGATTAACATCAGCTCTGCCAGATTGATTGATTTGAATAGCCTTTTTGGTGTAGATAATGGCATTGTCATAATCTTTATCGTTCGCATAGCAATCAGCAATATGTTTTAAGATTGAAGCATAAATGGAGTCTTGACCAAAGCATTTTTCACTGCTCTTTAACAATGATAGATAGCTTTTTTTTTGTTGAGCAGGAGCTAGTTTTGAGATTTTTTGAAGGGCATTAATGGTTTCATTGCGTGAAGGACAATCCGCCTTCGACAAGTAGGATAAGGATAAAATTATAAGGGATAAAATAGCTTTTCTGAACACCAAAGTAATATTTTTAGGTTTTAAAGAGATAATAGGCGATTAAATTAATACTTAAAACCAAGAAAATAATCATTTCAAAAAACTAATTTTCAGTTGAAAAAAATAAACCCTAGTCTAATGCTCAAGACTAGGGTTTACTATTTATTAACATACCTGATAAGCGAAAAATAATCAACTTTAATGAAGTATTATTTAAAAAATACACGCGGAAAAGTCATTGCTACAGGTTTTTATCCTATCATTTATTTTGACAAGTACAAATTACGTTCTCCGTAAACTTTGCGGAAGAAATCATCTTTTAATGAATCGATAAAATAAATTGCTTCACCCGTCGATTTCATTTCTGGTCCTAATTCCATGTTTACGTTCGGGAATTTATTGAACGAGAATACTGGAATCTTGATAGCATATCCTTTTTTCACTGGGTTGAAAGTAAAGTCTTTTACCTTCGCTCCTAGCATTACTTTGGTAGCATAATTTACATAAGGTTCTTGGTAAGCCTTGCAAATAAATGGTACCGTACGTGATGCACGAGGGTTAGCTTCGATGATATACACTACTTCGTCTTTAATGGCAAATTGGATATTCAATAAGCCTACAGTGCGAAGTGCCACCGCGATTTTCTTGGTATGTTCTTCTATCTGACGAATTACGTTTGGTGATAAATCGAATGGAGGTAATACTGAGTGTGAGTCACCTGAGTGAATACCCGCAGGCTCGATATGTTCCATGATTCCGATGATGTACACATCTTCGCCATCACAAATGGCATCTGCTTCTGCTTCGATAGCATTTTCTAAGAAGTGGTCAAGCAAGATTTTATTGCCTGGAATATCTCTTAGAATATCTACTACGTGTTGTTCAAGTTCCTGTTCGTTGATTACAATCTTCATCGACTGCCCACCCAATACATAAGAAGGACGAACCAATAAAGGATAACCCAAAGAACGACCTAATTCTACGGCATTGTCTGCGTCTTCACACACCCCGAATTTAGGGAAAGGAATATCGTTTTCTTGTAATAACGTAGAGAATGCTCCTCTATCTTCGGCTAAATCTAGGGCTTCAAACGAAGTACCGATGATTTTGATGCCGTGCTTAGTAAGTTTCTCTGCTAATTTCAAGGCAGTTTGTCCACCTAATTGTACGATTACTCCTTCAGGTTTTTCATGCTGAATGATTTCGTAAACGTGTTCCCAGAAAACTGGTTCGAAATATAATTTATCAGCAATATCAAAGTCTGTCGAAACCGTTTCAGGGTTTGAATTAATCATGATGGCTTCATAACCTGCTTCTTTAGCCGCCAAGATTCCGTGTACACATGAATAATCAAATTCGATACCTTGACCGATACGGTTTGGTCCTGAACCTAATACTACTACCTTTTTCTTATCTGTTTTTACTGACTCGTTATCTAACGTCTCTGAACCTTGCGAGAAAGTTGAGTAGAAATAAGGCGTTTTAGCTTCAAATTCTGCCGCACAAGTATCAACACATTTATACACACGCTTGATACCTAAGCTATTTCTTTTCTCAAAAACTTCTGATTCTAAACAACGTAGAGAGTAAGCAATCTGACGGTCGGCAAAACCTTTGTGTTTCGCCTCTTCCAATAATTCTTTTGGAACCGAGCTTAGCGTATATTTTTCTAACGTGTTTTCAACTCTTACCAAATCTTCAATTTGGTATAAGAACCACTTGTCGATTTTAGTTGTCTGCTGAATAGTTTTGAAAGAAATACCCATTTTGAAGGCATCATAGATATGGAATAGACGATTCCAAGATGGATTTGCCAAAGAGTGCATAATGGCATCTTGGTCAACCAATCCCTTGCCATCTGCTCCTAAACCATTACGTTTGATTTCAAGCGATTGACAAGCCTTTTGAAGTGCCTCTTGGAAGTTACGACCGATACCCATTGTTTCACCAACAGATTTCATTTGTAAGCCCAACGTTTTGTCAGCACCTTTGAATTTGTCAAAGTTCCAACGTGGTACTTTTACTACTACGTAGTCAAGTGCTGGCTCAAAGAAAGCCGATGTTGTTCCGGTGATAGCGTTTGTCAATTCATCCAAGTTGTAACCAATCGCCATTTTAGCAGCAATTTTTGCAATTGGATAACCCGTAGCTTTAGAAGCCAAGGCAGACGAACGAGATACACGTGGGTTGATTTCGATAGCGATGATGTCGTCGTTTTCTGGATTTAAAGAGAACTGAACATTACATCCACCTGCAAACTGTCCGATAGCGTTCATCATTTTGATAGCCATGTCACGCATTTTCTGATAAATTGTATCAGGCAATGTCATGGCTGGTGCTACCGTGATTGAGTCTCCCGTGTGAATACCCATTGGGTCGAAGTTCTCAATCGAACAAATGATGATTACGTTTCCTAAATTATCACGCAATAATTCTAATTCGTATTCTTTCCAACCCATGATAGACTGTTCTACCAGTACTTCGTGTGTTGGCGATGCATGCAACCCTTTGTTTAAGGCAGCATCAAAATCTTTTGGATTGTTTACGAAACCTCCACCTGTTCCGCCCAACGTAAATGAAGGACGAATTACTAATGGGAAACCTGTTTCTTGTGCAATCTCTTTACCTTCCAAAAACGAACGAGCAGTGCGTCCTTTACAAACGCCTATACCAATTTCAATCATTTTCAGACGAAACTTCTCACGGTCTTCAGTAGTTTCGATTGCTTTAATATCAACACCAATAATGCGTACACCATATTTTTCCCAAATACCCGAAGCATCACAGTCGATGGCTAAGTTCAAAGCCGTCTGCCCACCCATTGTAGGTAAAACAGCATCAATTGGCATGCCTTCAGCTTGGTGTTTTTCTAAGATTTCGATGATTGAATTCTTATCAAGGGGTTTTAGATAGACATAATCCGCATTAAGTGGATCAGTCATGATTGTAGCTGGATTGGAATTAATTAAAGCAACTTTGATACCTTCTTCTCGGAGTGAACGAGCTGCCTGCGAACCTGAGTAGTCGAACTCGCAAGCCTGACCGATGATAATTGGACCTGAACCGATAATCAAAACGGACTTGATGGATGAATCTTTTGGCACTTTTTGTATTAGTTTTTGAGTTGGATAGTTTTAATTTAAAGACATTCTTTAAGGTATTTACTTCCCAATGTTCTATCAAGAGAACAATATCCAAGAATTAAAAAAATTAAAACCACTGATTTTGGAAAGCGATTTGGGTAATTTTTGAAGAGATACTTAACTCGGAGACTAGCGTAATGGATAACTATTAACGAATAACCGATAACGTATCCCCAAAAATTGTACAAAGGTAATAGAAACCAACGAAAGTAAAAGGCTAAGATTTCATTTTAAGGATTAATCAAACTTATTCTTTCTTTAGTTACATTTTAACAAACTTCTGTTAATTGGATTAATCTAAGACTTTCTGCTTTAAAAATTTATATTATATACTTAAAATATGATATTAATCTAATAAACTTTATCTTTGCCCCATGAAGTGTATTTTAATAAACATATTTTTTCAAATGAAAATCACATTCTTACTTTTCATAAATTTTTTATTTGTTTTAAATTTTGACAGCCTTTCCCAAAAAAAGGTAGAAATATTATTAATTGGGACTTCGCATAACTACGAACTTAACGTAACCAATGATTTTGATTATGTAAAAGAGGCTGTTAGGAACTTCAAACCTGATATTTTTTGTACTGAATACCTGTCAAAAGACAATGAATCTCAATCAGTCATTGAGACCTATTATGGCGAGCGCATGATGCAAAGAAGGGAAATGCTCCTTGCCAAAAATATCATGACAGAAAAGGAAATTCCTGAAATCATTAAAAAAAGTTATAAAACCTTAAAGGCAAACCCTGATTCTAAACAAGCTAGAATAGATTTAGCCCATGCTTTGTACCTTAGTGAAGACTTAGGCAATGCGCATTATCAGATTTATCAATTGATGAAAGCTGATTTGAACAAAGAAGAAAGTGAATATTTGAGCAATATATTCGATGTAAAAGATTCGCTTATCAAATATACCTGCCGTAAAAATAATGAATATACTAACCTTGTTTTTCCGTTGGCGGTTGAATTGAACATCCAAAAACTATATGGTTTCGATTGTCAACGCTTTGACCCTCTTTGGAATGTAGCTTGGGAAAAATCAGATAGCCTTTATACAGCGTTTGAAGATAAACTAAAAGCAGATACCAACGATTTAAACAGTAAGAAGTCGTTGAAAACGATAGATGCTTTTATGAAAGAATATTATGCAAGTCAAAAAAGACTAAGAGCGGCCTATCAAGAGGGAACACAAATTCATTTTTTCAATACCAAAGAGTTTGATGACCTAGCGGAATGGGGAGATTTTTTAAGAGAAGATATTTATCAATTAGAAGGTTTTCCGACGGAAGCCTACCAAGAGAAAAGAAAGTACTGGCAACAACGCAATGAGCAAATGGTACAAAACACCCTAAAGGCCATCAAGCAAAGTAAAGCTAAGAAGGTAGTGGTTTTTGTAGGAGCTTCGCACAGAAGGCTACTCTCGCAAATGTTTGAACGAAATCCGAATGTAACGTTGAAAACAATAGATCAAGTTAATTAAATTATTTTTATTTTATCAAATAAGGCTTCTGTAGAACACGGAAGCCTTATTTTGTATTATTCCAATATTAACTATATTATATTCAATTTCATTTAATCTTTGAAACATTTTTTGTTAACCACCTGTTTTTCAAATAATTCAATTCTAGTTATCTAGGCGAATTGAACAAGTTATTTTAGAGGATACCGATATTTTATCTTTCGTGTTTCCAATAAATTATCATTAAATTTGCAGCATATTCAAAGTATTAAGACTATTTTTCCTTCTAAAATGAAAATAAACTTTCAGTATCAAGAAAAATTTGAGAATCGCCACAACAATTCAAATGTTGCAGACCGTGAGGAAATGCTCAGCACTATTGGGGTTGATTCTATTGAAACACTCATCAATCAAACTGTTCCTGCTGCCATTCATTTATCTCGTCCATTGAATCTTCCAAAGGCAAAATCTGAAGCCAAATTTTTGAAAGATTTCAAGAAACTATCACAACTGAACGACACTTACAAGTCTCATATTGGGATGGGTTATTACGATACCAATACACCAGCCGTTATTTTAAGAAATATTCTTGAAAATCCGGGATGGTACACTGCTTACACGCCTTACCAAGCAGAAATTGCCCAAGGTCGTCTAGAAATGTTGTTGAATTACCAAACCATGATTATTGATTTAACTGGGATGGAAATTGCCAACGCTTCTTTATTAGACGAAGGCACTGCTGCTGCGGAAGCCATGACGATGCTTCACGGACAAAGAAAAGCGGTAAAGAAAAATGCTGAAACCATCTTCGTTTCTGAACATTGCCATCCACAAACAATTGATGTACTGAAAACAAGGGCATTGCCATTAGGTATTAAATTATTAATCGGCGACCACCGCACTGTTGACTTAACCCAAGAAGACATCTATGCGATGGTATTACAATACCCTGCATCAGACGGACAAATATTTGATTATACAGATATTATTGCCGCTGCTCATGAACTAAGTATTAATGTAGTTGTGGCTTCTGATTTGCTAGCGCTTACTTTATTAAAGTCACCAGGTGAAATGGGGGCTGATGTAGTAATCGGTACTTCACAAAGATTTGGTGTGCCTATGGGCTTTGGTGGTCCACACGCTGCTTTCTTTGCGACAAAAGAAGAATTTAAACGCCAAATTCCGGGTCGTATCATTGGGGTGTCTGTGGATGCTGAAGGAAACCGTGCCTTGCGTATGGCTTTACAGACGCGTGAGCAACATATTCGTCGCGAAAAAGCTACTTCAAACATCTGTACCGCACAGGTATTATTATCAGTAATGGCTTCTGCTTATGCTATTTATCATGGGCCAGAAGGCTTGAAAGCAATTGCCGAAAGAGTACACGGTTTGACAAAACTAACAGCACTAGCTTTAGAAAGCTTAGGCTATGATATTGAAACAGATTCATATTTCGATACCATTAAGGTAAGAGTAGGCGAAAATGAAAAACGCTTGAAAATGGAAGCCGTAGCCAATGGTGTAAACTTCCGTTATTACGAAGATTATAATTATATCGGAATCTCGCTGGATGAAACTTGTACAGTAGAAGACGTAGAGACGATTGTTTATATTTTTGAAAAAATTGGCAGAAGAGAAGTAGAACTTTCTACTTTGTTTGACCAAGTAGATTACGCATTCGATGAAACGGTAAAACGTACTTCTTCATATTTAACGCATCCTGTATTCAATAGTTATCATTCAGAACACGAAATGCTTCGTTATTTAAAAGCATTAGAAAACAAAGATTTATCAATGGTACATTCTATGATAGCTTTGGGTTCTTGTACGATGAAATTGAATGCTACTACCGAAATGATTCCTGTTACTTGGGCTGAATTTGGTAACGTGCATCCGTTTGCTCCAAAAAATCAAGTTGGTGGTTATACTCAAATGATTAGTGAATTGAACGATTGGCTTTGTGAAATCACAGGCTTCTCGGCAATGTCATTCCAACCAAACTCTGGTGCACAAGGTGAATATGCTGGTTTGATGGTGATTCGCGCTTATCACGAATCTCGTGGTGATTTCAACAGAAATATTGCCTTGATTCCTTCGTCTGCACATGGTACAAACCCAGCGTCGGCAGTTATGGCGGGCATGAAGGTAGTAGTAACCAAATGTGATGAAAACGGAAATATCGACCTTACAGATTTAAGAGCTAAGGCTGAACAATATGCTGAAAACTTATCATGTTTGATGGTAACTTACCCTTCAACACATGGTGTTTTTGAAGAATCTATCAAAGAAATTTGTGCGATGATTCATGAGTTTGGTGGACAAGTATATATGGATGGTGCTAATATGAATGCACAAGTAGGCTTGACGTCACCAGCTACCATTGGAGCGGACGTTTGTCACTTAAATCTTCATAAAACATTCTGTATTCCTCACGGTGGTGGTGGTCCGGGTATGGGTCCTATCGGTGTGGCGAAACAATTAGTCCCTTTCTTACCAAGCCATGCTGTCGTAAAAGATACAGGCGGAGAATTAGGTATTACAGCGGTTTCTGCTGCTCAATTCGGTTCAGCATCTATCCTTACTATTCCTTATGCATACATTGCATTGATGGGTGGCGATGGCTTGACGCGTGCTACTGAAACAGCTATCTTGAACGCCAACTATGTGAAAGCTCGTTTAGAAGGATATTATCCTGTGCTTTATACAGGTTCACAAGGACGTTGTGCCCACGAAATGATTTTAGATTGCCGTCCTTTCAAATTATCAGCAGGTGTTGAAGCAGAAGATATTGCTAAACGTTTAATGGACTATGGTTTCCATGCTCCTACGCTTTCGTTCCCTGTAGCTGGTACATTGATGATAGAACCCACTGAATCAGAATCAAAAGCAGAATTAGATCGTTTCTGTGATGCCATGATTAGCATTCGTGAAGAAATTCGTGAAATAGAAAATGGTCAGGCGGATAAAGCAAACAATGTATTGAAACATGCTCCACATACACAATCAGTAGTGTTATCAGAAAATTGGGACAGACCTTACACACGTGAAAAAGCAGTATTCCCTCTTCCGTATGTGAAAGCTACTAAATTCTGGCCAGCCGTTTCAAGAATTGATTCAGCTTATGGCGACCGTAATTTGGTTTGTAGCTGTTTGCCTATTGAAGAATATGCACAGGCGTAAGGCTTGAATCAGATATAATAGTAAAAAAGCCCTTTCTCTTTCAAAGAAGGGGCTTTTTTATGTTCAAAAATACGATTTATCACTAGCGAGGGACTTAAGTCCCTTCGCTAGTGATAATCATGGAAAACTCACCGCAGTATCGTCAAAGTACCATTATATTGAAAAATGGGATGGTCTGGATACAGGACAATTTTATAAATATAAGTGCCTTCATATAGTTGATTTCCTGAGTTCGTTCCATCAAAAGGCGTATAATTCCCTTTTGAATAAAATACTACATTTCCCCATCTATCATAAACATGTATTTCGGCATCAGGATAATTGTTGATACCCGATAATTCCCACTTATCATTTTGCCCGTCTCCATTAGGAGAAAAAGCCGTTGGCACATAAACTTTGTCGTAAACTAGCACAGCAATATCATCTTTGACACTGCATCCTCTAGGACTGGTTACTAAAAGTGTATATCGAATACTCTGATTAGGTGATGCAACAGGGTTAGGAGCATTCGGATTATCAAGGCTAGTTCTTGGCAACCATGCATAGGTATAGTCTGAACCGATATAACCCTTTAATGTTACGCTATTTCCTTTGGGTAAATATATATCATTACCCAAATCCAATTTTGGCAATGCTTCAATATAAACTTCTTGGCTAATCTCACTATTTAAACAGCTCAACACCCCATTTATTTTATACTTAATAACGTGCTTACCAAACCCTGCTTTTTTATAATCAAACACTGTAGCTGTTGTATTATCAATCGTAAAAACACCTCCAGACGGAGAGCCTTTTAAAGTAACAGGCTGATAGTCTGTTCCACAAACAGAAGCAACAGTTTCCATTGAAGTAGATGAGTTATTAAAAAAAGCTATTTTAACAGGTGCCGAAGTATCATTACAATCCAGTTCGTCGGTAACTTTTAGGGTATAATCTCCGCTAGTCCTCACTTGTATTTCTGTGTCTGTGCTAATCTCACTTCCATTCAAAAACCAATTATAGGTTGTTAGTCCTGTTGGTCCTTTCAAGGTTACTAAATCTCCTTCACAAAACTCTGTCTTGTTTGGGTCGTTAGTGATAGTTGCTTTTGGGTCAGCAATGGTAATTGTAATTTTTTCAACAATTTCAGGACAAGCTCCGGTGTTAGGTACGGCATAGGCAACTTCATGCTTGCCTACTCCTGCCACAGCAGGGTTAAAAGTACCTAATGTTTTATCAGTTATGCCAGCTCCTCGATATTCTCCACCAGCAGGCGAGCCTTGCAAATTGAAGGGAACAGCATTTAGTCCACAAATAGTAGGTACTGTATTTAACTGAACGACTATCGTAGAAAAATAAGTTAACGTATAAGGTTCTGATGCTGTGGTACAACTATTTTCATCCGTCACGTATAGTCTATAAGTACCTGCTTTTTTGGCTGTTAGCTGTAGTCCATCATCTATTAAAGTAGTATTATTATACTCCCATCTATAAAAGGCAGTCGATATTTGATTGGCATTTAGCTTTACTTCATCTCCTTGACAAATCTGATTAACATTGGGTGATGGCGTAATAATTGATTGCGGTGCTCCCAACATTACCACATCCAATTGTTTTGAATACATTACTATTCCGTTTACATCAATAACTTTTAGCCTATATGGCAGTGCTTCGTTATGACTAACAGTAGGACTATTGGAATTGGGAATGGCAGACCATCCATTTGGGCGAAGAATTTCCCAAGAATAAAAAACATAGTTAGGATTTGGGTCTATATATATTCTGATTTGTCCACCTGGACAGAGGCCTATTCCATCTTTTTTTAAATCAAAAGCATCATACACCTGCGATTTAGCCTGCTGAGAAAAACTCAGCAAGACTATCATGAAAGTAAAGTAAGTACGTAATGCTTTTTGAAGATGAAACACTATGTTGATGATTTTTCTATTTGGAGGTAATTTATGCCCAATAACAAGCCCGACTATTTATAAAAACGACTGGCAGTAATAAATATTATCAATAGTCTGGCTTCTACCAGATTGAAAATTAAGTAATTAAATTGATTAATTACTCATTATCAGCTTTCGGATTCAAAATTAATCATCCTATAGAAAGAAAGCAACTTGAAAAATGAAGAGAAGGCGGTAACTTTGCTGATAGAAATAATCATTAAGCAATCATTCCATGTCTAATAACGATATTTTAAAAAAACTAAGGGTAGCTCTTCAATTAAGAGATGACCAAATTGTAGATATTCTAAAATTGGTAGATTTCAACGTATCTAAAGCTGAAATTGGTGCTTTATTCCGTAATGAAGACCACCCAAATTTTAAACCTTGTGGAGACCAGATTCTAAGAAACTTTTTGAATGGCTTAGTAATCCATTTAAGAGGTCCTAAAGAAGACAAGAAGCCATCGCCAGTTAAGTAGTGTACGTAAAATAAGTGATGCTTATTGTCAGATTAAATTATTGTATATCAATATCTTAAATACAAAACTCATCACTCACAACTCATCACTTATTACCCGCGTTTTGTTTGCCAATCTTGCTGTTGGCTTTTTGTCAAGAATGTCCAAGCAAGTATTCTGCTTACTTTTTGTCCTTGTGCCATATCAATGGTTTTTACCTCTAAAGCCTTTACCTTTTTTAATAAAGCATATGCCTTTGGTAAGGTAGTTTTCTTGGAAATAAGCGAAGTAAACCACAAGCAATTATTAGCAAACAATGTACTTTCAGCGATCATATTTGCTATAAATGTTTCTTCGCCACCTTCACACCAAAGTTCGTTATTTTGTCCCCCAAAATTAAGTACCTTGTTATTGCTCTTCCCTAAATTTTTCCATTTACGTTCAGTGCCAGCTTTTGCCTCGGCCATTGAACTATGAAAAGGTGGGTTACACAAGGTTAAATCAAAGTATTCGTCTTGTTGAATAATTCCTTTAAAGATGTTTGCAGGGGAAGTCTGCCATCTACATTCTACTGTATTTTTCAAAGAATCATTTGCTTCAATAATTGCCTTGGCTGATGCTATTGCTTTTTTATCAATATCTGCTCCTACAAATTTCCAAGCGTATTCATGGCTACCTATAATGGGATACACACAGTTTGCCCCAATACCAATATCCAATACTTGTATCTTATTTCCAGTGGGTATATTTCCCTTGTTGGCACTTGCCAGTAAATCTGCTAAATAATGAATATAATCTGCCCGACCGGGGATGGGTGGACAAAGATAATCACGTGGAATATCCCAATGACTAATCCCATAAAAATGCTTCAATAAAGCTCTATTAAGCACTTTTACGGCTTCAGGATTGGCAAAATCTATGCTTTCAACATCAAATTGATTGTGAAAAACAAATTTTGCTAGCTCGGGTAACCTAGCAATCAATGCCTTAAAATCATATCGAAAACGATGAGGATTTCGAGGATGTAAGCCTGATTTTTCAGAAGTATTTTTTACAGAATCTTTACTCAAGTTCTTTTAGTGATATTTTTAGTGATTGGTGATTAGTAAATAGTGATTAGGTGTGCTTGTCTAAAATAAGTTAAAATTTATGTCAACCAATTTTAGGCAAGAACAAGGAAGAGGTCACTCATGGCATGACTTTGAGTCATGCCATGAGTATTTTAATCTGCTATTCAGAAAAAATTACAGTCTCAAATCAAATAATTCTTTTGAGCGAATCCACACGATGGTTACAATGATTAAGGTCATTGCTCCGCCAAATATTACAGAAGGTACTGTTCCCATTACCTTAGCCAAAAATCCTGATTCAAAAGCTCCTAATTCATTTGAAGAACTCACAAAAATGCCATTTACAGAAGAAACCCTTCCTCGCATTTCATCAGGAGTAAAGAAACGCAAAATAGTTTGGCGAATAATAACACTTACACTATCGAACACTCCTGTAAAAAATAAAGCAATAACCGATAGCCAGATATTAGTAGATACGGCAAAAACCAATGTAGCCAAGCCAAAGCCTGCAATGGCTAAGAGTAAGTTACGCCATGCTTTACCCAAAGGTGGTATATAAACCATCACAATCATACACAAAACGGCGCCAATGGATGGAGCGGCTCTTAGAATACCCAATCCTTCTGCTCCTACATGAAGTACATCTTCTGAATACACTGGTAATAAAGCAATTACGCCTCCAAAAAGCACCGAAAACAAATCTAAAGAAATAGCGTAAAGGATAATTTTTGTTTTGAAAACATATACAATTCCTTCACGAAGTGAGAAGAAGATATTTACTTTTTGTTCATTTTGCTGAGGAATTGGCGGAGCTGTAATCATAGAAATGAGTATCATTACTAACACAAATAATCCTACCACACACCACAAAGCATGCGTAAGCCCAAGATATGCATATAAAAAACCGGCTAGGCCTGGTCCTAAAATTGCTCCTGCTTGCCAAAAAGAACTCTGCCACGTTGCCGCATTAGCAAATACTTCTTTAGGGATTAAAAATGGATTCAATGAGCTTGACGCTGGACTATAAAAACCCCTTGAAAAACCAATCAGCATAATTACGCCATAAACAACCATTAGCATCTGGGCTTGCGTCAGACCACTCGTAGGATTAGTCGCCCAAATTAACACGACTGACCCCAAAGTAATGAAGGCTAAACTGACCTGCATAATGGTTTTCTTATTTCTTCGGTCGGCGAAATGCCCTCCGAATAATGCCAATGAAATATAAGGTAAGGCTTCTGCCAAACCGATTAATCCAAGTGCCAGAGGGTCGTGGGTGATTTTATAAATAGAGTATCCAAGAATTACTTCTTGAATGAGTAATGCCATCGTCACAAAACCGTTGGCAAATATGAAGGCTACAAATTCTGGATATTTTAGGGCTTCGTAAGGAGATTGTTTGGGGGATGAATCTGTCATATTTTTATAATGTACTCATTTTAATGGTTAAGTTGACCACTTTTCAAGAGAAACCCATTAAGAAACCTCTATTTCAAATTGAGGTAATTTCTTAGTACTTATTACATTGATACTATCGCCAAGCTGTATGGTATCCAATACAGTTACCAGTAAATTTTGTCCAAATAATACTCTTTTACCAGCCTTTCTGTAGGTTGATAATGTATAGAGTGGGTCTTTACCTGTTTTTTCTCCAGACTCTTGGTCAATGGTTGTCATGATACATCTGGCACATGGTTTTACACCCCAAAAAGTGGCTTTCCCTATCTGTACTTCGTACCAATTTTCTTCTTCATAAGCTTCTCCTCCTTTGAAAACTAAATTCGGACGAAAACGATTCATTTTCACACGCTCATTTAAACGATTATTTAAATCATCTAAAGACGATTGCCCGATTACTAAAAAAGGATAAGCATCAGAGAAAGACGTAATCTCTTCGCCAGTGATGGCATATTTTTTATCTACCTCTCTCCTACTGTCTTCGGGCATATAAACCACCCTTACCGTCATTGCCAAAGCCTTTGAAAACCATTCGTTGGCTTCAGTACTTACTTCCAAGGCATCTATGGTATCATCCCACACTTTTACTTGCACATATTCATGATGATTGGGTGGAGTAAGGCTTACTTTAAGAGGCTCAACAATATCTTTCCTATGGGTAATCGTCAGGAATTCAGCATCAATACTAGGCTGAAAAAGCGCTAACTGAGGGAATTGTCTTTGGGTAAGGAAAGTGCCTTCTTCGTTTACTAAAAGCCATCTTCGGTCATGCTCAATGCCTCTTTCAGTAACTTTAGCTTCTTGAAGGCTAATACCAGCAAGCGATTTTACGGGGTAAATCCAGATTTCAGAGAGTTGAAGCATAATATTCATAATTTCCCACAAAAGTACAAAAACCTGTGGAATTTGATGATTCACACAGGTTTTTGTTTTATTAAAAAGAATGTAATTATACTAATCCCCATTCCCCAATGCTTACGTTATCAGCATTTGGTTTAGTTTTTCGTTACTGCTTTTACCGTGTAACCTTGCTTCTTCAATAAGGATAATACCCCTTTCGTACCTCCTAAATGCCCTGCTCCTACGCCAAAAAAGGTGGTTTTTTCTTTCATGATAGTGGCCATTCTAGGAACCCAATTGGCGTTTCTGGTTTCAAGTAAATCTTTTTCAAAACCAGCGTCTGATGTGGGTGAGTTGGTTATATCCGACAGTAATGCTTCTATATCTTGTTTTTTATAATCTTTAATCATCTGCTTTAATTCCTTCTTGCCGTCTGTCCAGTTATCTACCATTTTTACTAGCATCAAATCCGCTTGTTTTTCCATACCCATTTTATCTAGGGCATCAAACTGTTCTTGTACTAATTCAAGTCCTTTTACTTCCTTTTTCTGTTCTTGCGCCATCTTGACAAAAACCTCCTCATAGCCTTGCATCGGACAACCTAGCATACTAGGGATACTCATCGAACTAAGGATAAAAGGCTTCATGCCATCCATAAAAGCGATATTGGTTTTTAAAGAGTCTTTAAAAAACTTGGCTACTTTGGTATAATCTGCTTCCGACATGATTGTTTTCAACGTCTTACCGTCGGGCATCATCATATTTTTTTGCATTTCTGTCATCATCGACGGGTCATCCATATCGATTTCTAAATAAACTTGCTGAGCCAAGGCAAACTTACTTTTTACAACTTCTGGCAAGAAAAAATCATCTTTACAGATAACATGTATGGTACCAAAAATATAGGAAGGTTGTGAAAGTCCATTTCCTGAAATTTCGTAGAGTAATGATTTCTCTTCTTTTTGTCCATAAATCTTAGAGAAATATAGAAAGCTAAAGATTAATGAAATAGTAAAAAACTTAATAGGATTTGCCATTGGGGGAATAAATATTAAAGGTTTTGTTTCTTGCTTGAATGTTTTTTTTGTCCGTGTATGTATCAATATCGCTTAGTCGATGCTCTCTTCTAATTCCGCTAAACAGCTTTTTAGTTTGTCTAGGTGTTGGCCATATACTTTACGAATATAAAATTTAACCCAAAAATAGCCTAAAGGAGAAGTAATTACAGTAATACCTATTAAAAATGTTAGCGATAATTCTTGACCTGTGAGTTCTACGCCCACAACCATTCCATAAAACATCATCGGAAAAAGCAGCACATAATTGATAATCAAGTAGATGCGAACAAATTTAGAAAATTGTTCTACCGTAATCCGCAAAGAGGTAATTAAACTTAATCTTGTTTCAAATGCTTGGAGAGAACGATATTCAAACCAAAAAACCACTAAAGTAACAACAGTAGTAAAAATCAGCGTTGAGCAAACATATTTATGAAAAACGGCAATGTCTGTAAAGAAAATAAAGTATAGGAAGATGGGGATAAACAAAATGCTTATGATAAACTCAAACATCATGTTTTTTTTCAGCCTTGCTATCACATCATTTGATTTACCCTTCATCATCATTGAAAATTCGTCGTTTTCAATCACTTGAGCAGACATATTTTCAAGGGATGTTTGTTGCCAAATATTTTTTAATTCGTCTAATTCCATGTTTTGTTTTGGAGCATAATAGTTTTACAATAGTTGTGAAACTATTTGGTATTGGCCATCAAAGTTCTTAGTTTTTCACGTATTCTAGTCATTTTCACTCTTACATTATTCTGACTAATACCGATTATCTCAGCAATTTCTTCATTATTCTTTTCTTCAAAATACAGCATAATAATAGCCTTTTCAATTTCAGATAGTTGGTCGATGGACTGATACAATACCGCTAGTTTTTCTTCAATGCTGTAATCATACTGATTGTCCGAAATATTGGTAATGGTTTCCGACAATTCTACTCGGATAGGTTTTCTACTTTCTTTTCTAAAATCAGAAATGGCGACATTTAGTGAAATTTGGTATATCCATGTCGAAACCTTTGCTTCGTGCCTAAACTTCGGGAATGCTTTCCATAGTTGAATCACAATTTCTTGAAACAAATCTTTACGGTCATCATGGTCACGACGATACATCCCGCACACTTTATGCACGATGCCCTGATGGATTTTGATTAGTTCAACAAATTGATTTTCTACTATTTGGTTCAATACATTGGAGGTTTTGAATGATTAGTCGAACGAAGATTATGATAATTACAGAAAAAAGAGATTATTTTTAATAGTTGTAATTCTTCCTTGTTGAAGTTATTTTGGAGATGCCAACAAAGGCAAAATCTAACGTACTGCATTCATTTTAAAAGGAAAATAACTTTAAATTGCATACATAAAACTAAAAAATATTGATAATAATATGTTAAGCATTAGTGTAATTAAAGCTGAATATATAGACGGACTTATACTGAATATTACTTTTTCAGATAATAGTCAAAGAAAAGTGGATTTCGAACCATTTTTAACGGGTAAAGAACATGCTATCTTTAAGTTTTATAGAAAAGTAAAAAACTTTAAGCGCTTTAGTGTTGAAAATGGCAAACTAGTTTGGGGAACCAATTGGGATTTAATATTTCCAACATCTCAGCTTTATAATGGACAAGTTCTAGTTTAAAATTACTTACACAACGTTTTTAAAAACCACATAAAATAAAACGCATACCTACTTCAATCTCTCTAAGATTTTGTTTAAATTGAATGATTCTTAATATCTCTAAAAGTCAATTCAAAATTATGCAAAAACTACTGACAACCTGCTTGTTATTCCTCACTTTCTTATCTAATGCTCAAAAACGAAAAACCACTATCCCTGACCGATTTGCGGGTTTAGATACTGCATTAAACCATATTCTTACCGACTGGAAAGCACCAGGGTTTACAGTAGCCATCATCGAAAAAAACAAAGTGGTATATGCAAAAGGATTTGGCTACCGTGATTATGAAAGTAAGTTGCCTGTTACACCGAATACTTTATTCGCAATCGGTTCGTGTACAAAGGCTTTTACGTCTTCGTTAATCGGTGTTTTACAAAAAGATGGTAAACTAGAATTAGACAAACCTGTGAGTAATTATTTACCTGAGCTAAAGTTCTACAACGATGATATGAATAATAAAATTACCCTTCGTGATATGATGACTCATCGTACAGGACTTCCTAGACATGATTATTCTTGGTATTTTTCCCCTACCTCTCGTGATAGTATTTTAACACGCATACGCTTTTTAGAGCCTTCTACTGGTATTCGCGAACGCTGGCAATACAATAATTTCATGTTTGTGGCTCAAGGTATCGTAGCAGAAAAACTTACTGGCAAAAGCTGGGAAAATAATATTAAAGAGCGTTTTTTTAAGCCCCTCAATATGACAAATTCTCATTTCTCTATCAAAGAATTTGATAAAAGCAGTGATGCTGCTAAAGGTTATGGCTTAAAAAAGGATAGTTTAATCTATCGTTTAGATTATTTTAATATCGATGAAATGGGCCCTGCGGGGAGTATTAATAGTAATGTATTAGAAATGGCTAATTGGGTTTCTACTTGGATTAATGGCGGTAAATTTGAAGGGAAAGAAATTCTATCTCCTCAATATGTTGCTGATGCGATTTCTTCTCAGATGGTCATAAACGGTGCTTTGCCCAGTAAAGAAACGCCTGACCTACACCTATCTACTTATGGATTTGGGTGGATGCTATCTTCATATCGTGGACACTATCGGGTAGAACATGGTGGAAACATTGATGGCTTCAGTGCTAATACTTCCTTTTTCCCAAGTGACAGTTTAGGTATTGTTGTGCTGACAAATCAAGATGGTTCTGCTGTTCCTACGCTTGTCCGTAATATCATTGCCGACAAGATGCTCGACCTTAAATATTATAATTGGAGTGGAGAACGGTTGAAAACATATAAAAAAGCGATCAAAGAATCAAAAGAAGCTAAAAATAAACCAACAAGCAACCGAAAAACGAATACGAAACCTTCGCATAGCCTGAGCGACTATACTGGTATATTTGTCAGTGATGGTTATGGGAAATTAAATGTCAATCAAAAAGGAGATTCATTGTTTTTACAATCGCCCAACCATCAATGGTGGCTTTCACATTATCATTACGATACTTTCTTGAATTTTGACACTAGATATGGTATTGATACTACGAACAAAAGTTCTATATTTTTTCAATTCAACACTGGGGTTAACGGTGAGATTGAAACATTATCAGCCATCGGATTGGAACCTACTATCGGTAAACCAATTGTGTTTAGTAGAGTGATTCCTATCAAGCCCATTTCGGCAGAAGAATTGAAAAAGTATGTAGGCGAGTTTGATTTAGGAGGTGTTACGATTAAAACGTATGTTAAGAATGACAAAACGCTTTATGTCTTTATCCCCGGTCAGCCCGAATATGAATTAGCCTCTATTGGCAATCACAAATTTAACCTTGTCAAGTTGAAGGGTTACAGTGTTTTGTTTGATATAACGCCAAGTCTGGAAGTTACTGCGATTACTTTTGTTCAACCCAATGGTAATTTTAAAGCGACTAAAAAGAAATAGGGAAAACATGAGTTATTCCAAATTTTCTCTAAAACTAACGAGTTTTAGAGGATTTCAGAGTTTTTGTAATTTATTCTGGTCCTTACTTTTTGCCTTGATGCAAAAAGTAACAAAAAAATCAAGAATTCCTAAACTCGCTCCGCTCAAACAGTAGGAATTC
>NZ_JBWKYN010000045.1:0-33751 GCF_059423785.1 Arcicella sp. GW458-12-2-14-TSB2
ACTATATTATGTTTAGCGACAATTTTGTAAATATTTGATTTTCAGTATATTATGTTGTATTTTAATCATGTCAAATTGACACATTTGCCCATAATTTTTTTCAATAAAGTAGATAAATAATACTATGTTTTTGGTTTAAAATAGTAAAGTCTGAAAAATTGGTGAATTATAAGCCCTTCTCTTTAAAAAATTTGGTTTGTATTATAAAAAACAAAATATCCTTTTGTGAAATATTGCTTTTAATGGTTTGAACACTAGAATGAGATAAATAATTAGAATGTAGACAGTCTTTTAATTAAATACAAGATGGTGTGCAAATTCAGCTAACATTTGTATAAATGTCTAACCTTTCTGATTAGCAGGCGACTTAAGGCCTACTAATTACCTACATCTTTTAAAAATTTAAAATGATTATATAATTATTGAAAAATTGGTTAAAATGTGCTTAAATCGCCTTTCAAACCGAGCGTCGGTCGCCTCATGTCACAGCCTGACTAGCTGAAACTCTTATTCCTATCGAGGGACTTAAGTCCCTCGATAGGAATAAATACTTGATTGTCAGTTATTTATATGCTTGTGGGTAATCATTATGCCTTAATTCGCCTGCTAATAGTAAAGGCTTTCGAGCATTCTTTACCTTTACAAACTAGGCTCAATCATTATTACCTCTTCTTTATCGATAATTACTTGCCCTTCGCCCAAATCTCTGGTTTTCCTGACATATTTTTTGGGTGTAACTATCACAGGACAAAGGGTATCAGTTTTGCGTTTTGAATAAAAAGCTGCTAGCCCCGCTGCCTTCTCGATGACATTTACAGGGAAATTCCTGCCAGCCTGTTTACGTACCACTACGTGCGAACCTGCCACGTCACGGGCGTGTAACCACAAATCTTCTTTTCTAGCAAAGCGTTGTGTAAGTAAATCGTTGTTTTTAGCATTTCTGCCTACTAATATTTCATACCCTTCAAATTGATAATATTTAAAAAGTGTTTGAACTGTATCCACTACTTTTTGGGAAGGTTCTAACTGATTAGCCTTTAAATATTTTCTGAATTCTTTTAACGTTTCAAAGCCTTCAATATCCTTAATCTGTTGTTCGATTTCGGTCATATCCATTTCTTTGGCCTCCAGATTCTCCATCAATTTCTCAATTTCGATTTTCTCATTTTTGGACTTTCTGTAATAATTCTCAGCACTCTTTTGCGGACTCAAATCTGGTTTTAGGCGTACCTTAATAGGCTGGTCACGATAAAAATCATACAATTCTATCACTTCCGTTCGCTCAGGAATAGCGTGAAGGTTCGCCATGATGATATTCGCGATTTCATCATGTTTTACGCCTGTATCCAAGCTATTCAACTGTTGATAACACTTATCGATATAAGCTTGTGTCCGTGTTTTTCGCTTCTGGAGTATTTTAATGATTACGCCTTTTTCTTTATCAATTACATTGATTTTGTTGTGGGCATAATAAAAGGCATTACTGACCTCAAGAGGGTCGGTAAAAGTATTGATAATCTCGCCATCTTCTGCAATTAATGATAAAACAGGCTGATAGTCTATCGTTTTTAAGTAATAAGTGGGGTTTTCTAGTTGTGTAGTAATCGCTTGGATTTGTTCCCATGTAACGGCTTCAGGGCTATTTTTGCTTAGAAACTTGGTGATTTCTTTGCCAAAAGTAGGGAAGAGGGTCTTCCAACCTTTTTCCTGAAAAGCTTCAAAGCTTTGATCAATCGGACGGTCTAGTTTATCTATTGCTACATTATTATCAATCACCAGTTTATTCTGAAACAAGTCAATCACTTCGTTCTCTTGAAAGAGGATAATGTTTGAACGATTGCCATACATTTTAAACAGTAATACAAAGTTATTTTCAAAATAAAGGGCAAAAGCACGTTCGTTTTCAAACTGACGGACACTCAACACTTTTAAATTGATGATTTCTTTAAAAAGATTGGCCGAGTTGCGTCCAGCTCTTTTAAAGTCTTTCGGGAAAGCTAAACAAGCAAAATCTGGATGAAGAACAGCTTTAATATAAAAATCTTTTTGGTCACGCCATTGTTTGCCTTCGCTACAAAAGCCTAATAATATTTCGTCTTTTTCTTGGGTAAAACATTCTGCCAGCACTAAACCAGTCAGCTCGGTTGAAAGCTTTTTGGATAATTGACGAAGAAAATAATAATTGGTTTGCATAAAATTATGGAAAGCACAAGGCTTTTTATTGGATAACAAAGGTAATTGATTTACCAATTGTATCGATGAACGGATAAATACGTTAAATAACTTATTATTTAGTTGTAAAACTGAAAAATAAGTTATAGTTTTGATTCATGGAAGAATTGACAAAAACAGAAGAGAAAATCATGCAGGCACTTTGGGAGTTGAAAAGTGCTTTTGTAAAAGATATTATCGAGAAAATGGACGAAGAACCCAAACCTCCATACAATACGATTTCGTCGGTAGTCAGGATACTCGAAAAGAAAGGGTATGTTGGGTATAAAGCTTATGGAAAGACCTACGAATATTTTCCGATAATTGCCAAAGCAGAATATGCCAAAAAGACTTTCAAGAAAATATTGAATAATTATTTCGATAATTCTGCCAGCAGTTTATTATCATTTTTGGTGAAAGAAGAGTCTATTTCTTCGGAAGAACTGGATGTGTTGAAAAGTATTATTGATGGGAAAACGGATAAAATGTCATAATTTTTAAAGCGACAAACGATGAATTATCTAATAGAATCAAGTATCTCGATGATGCTTTTGTATGGATTGTATTTCTTTGTTTTCAGAAGTTTCACCTTTATACGGTTGAATCGGGTGTATCTATTGCTGAGCTTAATATTTAGTTTGCTGATTCCGACGCTTACATGGCAAGTGCCAATAACTGGTTTGGGTTCTACGTCAATTACTACGGGGCTTTACAGCTTTGATAACTACAAAGCATTTGGCAATATTCCTTTAAATAACCATACGCATGAGGTGTTCAACAGTTTTGATTGGTTTGCCATCATTCAGTGGGTATATGTCATTGGTTTTGTATTGATGATAGCTCGCCTAGTTATCTTGATTTATAGAATATTTACGATCAATAGAATTCCCTCTAAACCCTATATTGCCAATACAGGCAAGTTGGCGAATGCCTCGTTTTTTAACCTAATTTTTATTGATGATAGCCAGTTAGAAGCGCATGAAGTAGAACAAATTCTAACGCACGAACGCTGGCATATTAGGCTGTTTCATTCTTATGATTTACTTTTTGTCGAACTCCTAAAAGCGATTTATTGGTTCAATCCAATTGTTTGGTTATACCAACGTTCACTGACAGAAGTACATGAATATGAAGTTGATAGCAGGATGATAGAACAGTATAACTCTCAAGACTATGCACATTTATTGCTAAAATTGGCTGGTTTACATACTCAACCGATGATGTTCCATCAGTTTAGCCGTAAACCACTTTCAGCACGCATTCATTTTTTATTCACTAAACAAAAATCAATACCTATGAAAAAGTACGCATATTTGTCTGTATTGCCCCTCGTTGGAGTGCTTATCATGGCATTCTCTTTCGAGAAACAAAGTGAGGAGGTTGGGAAGAATCTTGATACTGGCTTGAAAGTTAGTGAAAATAGTTATTTCAAGGCATATCCAGAAATTAAGGTTTTTGAAAACAAATCTATCATGACGCTTACTACCAGTGAAAAAAATGATAGAATAGGCATAACCTTAAACCCTAACAAAATTACGCCTGAATTAATTAATGGGGCTGTGGCGAATTATTTTAAAGAGTACGGGTTTGAATTAAAAGCGGTTGATGCTCAATATAATAATTCCCAAAAATTGATGAAATTAGAAATCATCCTTGAAGAAACGCAGGAAAATAAAAAGAGTAGAGATATCAGCAAGAATATCATGTCTGCTTTACCAACACGCTTTAGTTTTAACCTGTCGGAAATGATTAATAAAAACCCCAAAGATTTGGATGCTTTGATTACGATTTTTGCGGATAAAACTACAGGCGAACATTTTGTTGTCCCTTTGGCGCCGCCAACATTACCAGACGTAACTCCGTACAATTTGTACCAAGAGCAACTGCAAAAAACAAGGATTAAAAAGTTTTTGACACCATCATTCACTCCCTTCATTTATAGTAAGGAGAATGGCTGTTAATCTTTAGAAACAAAATACGCTTTTGATTATCAATCTTATCAGGACAAGTCTTACCAAAGGCTTGTCCTGATTTTTTTAGTGTACCAGATAGCCAAATCATTTATCCTTAGCGAGGTACTTAAGTACCTCGCTAAGGATAAGAGTCTGAACTTCATCATAACCTTTTATTTTACTAATCTACTCTATAACATTTTTTACCGCTCTCCAAATTAAAATACCATTCTTCCTAAGTATTTTCTTATTGCAAAAATCCAGAATATCTTTGATGGACAAACCAAAATAACATTTCACGATTTTTATAATCGTTATCAAAGACAATGACGCCCTTACGCAAAAGTTCATTTATTCGCAAAGTCAAAGATATAACCGTCGGAAGTACTTTGGCCTTAGCTGTGTTGGGTAATACCGTGATGCTACAAAGCTGTGGAAGTTCTAATGAGGAGGATGAAGGCGACTACGAAGAAGTGGAAGTTTATACAAAAGGAGTAAAAACTTATATTACTGAGACTTCTAAAGGTGAATTCAAAATTACGGATGAAGTAGAAGTGCCTGCCGATAGTTCCGTGGCTATTGTTACGTATTTGGATGGCAAAAAAGATACACTTTCACCCCGAGCAGTAAAGGCATTGATTGATAATGAAATTGCTACTAATCAAGCAAATGTGGGACATACTAATAATCTATCGAATGCTTTATTATATGGTGGAATGGGCTATTTATTAGCCAAAACGTTGAGCCCGACGTACACTAACTATCGCCCAGATATGTCGAATGGTTTTAATTCATCAAGTTCATCTTATAGCAGTGCAAACCAAGACAGCTCACGAAGAAGACGCCATGTTGGATATTACGGAGGAGGTTTGGGTCGTTATTATGCCACAGCAAGTGCTTTCCAAAAATCAAATACTATTCATCAGAGCATTGGGAATTCAAGGACAATTACTTCCAGACCAGTATCGGGAAGAAGTGGTTTCTTTCATAGTTCTAGTCATGGGGGGTATCATGGATAAGCTTTAAGCTATGAGTAGTGAGCTTTAAGCTGTCAGCTTTTTCCCACTCTTCAGTCATTTTTAGTGGCATAGATTTTATAATAAATAAGCAATCAGTTATGAGCAGTGAGCTTTGAGCTTTTTATTTTAGCGTATTTAAGCTATGAGTAGTGAGCTTTGAGCTTTTTAATTACATTGTAATGTATAAATTTCCCGTATTCAATAAAGAAGCTGATAGCTCAAAGCTGATGACTCATAGCTTTATCGCATATTAAATTTCCCGTATTCAATAAATAAGCTGATAGCTCAAAGCTGACGACTCTCAGCTTTATAGCATATTAAATTTTACGTATTCAATAAAGAAGCTGATAACTCAAAGCTAACGACTCAAAGCTGTTAGCTTATAGCTATTAACAATGAAGCTCAAAAAATTAAATATTTCACCTACGCGTACCTTGCAAAATGCTGGTTGGGAATGGATGCTTGGCGAAAGTACGCTTCCATATATTACGGATGAAATGATTGTCGTTTCAGAAAAAGAAGCAGAAAACTACTATGATGCGGTGATGCAATTGTACGAAATGTATATTGAAGCAGCACAGCATGTGGTTGAAAATGAGCTTTTTAAAGAAATAGGCATTCCCGAAAACCTAATCAAGCTAGTGAAATACTCTTGGGAAAACGATAACCATTGGCATATCTACGGGCGGTTTGATTTGAGCGGAGGTTTGGATGGCAATCCCATCAAACTAATAGAATTTAATGCCGATACTGCTACTTGTATTCCAGAAACTGCCATTGTACAGTGGGCTTCTTTAAAGGCGAATGGACTAGATGAAAGCTCGCAATTTAATACCCTCTATGAATCTTTGATTGAACAATTCAAAGAACTAAAACGCCAAAATCCTGTCTTGACGCCTTCATTGTTGATTTCAACGATGGAAGGTTTCCCCGAAGACGATACCAATATGCAAGTATTGGGAGAAGCAGCTATGGAAGCAGGTTTTGAAATAGCCTATGAGAAAATCGAAAATGTAGAGTTTTCGCCGATTGATGGTATCTTTCAGCAAAATAAAGGAAATGGGAGTTTTACAAAATATGATTTCTGGTTTAAGCTAGTTCCGTGGGAATATATAGGCTGGGACGAACCCGAATTGGCTGATATCCTCACTAAAATAGTGTATGACAACAAAGCCATTGTATTGAATCCTGCTTATACATTATTGTTTCAGTCGAAAGGACTATTGCGTATTTTATGGGAATTATTTCCCAACCATCCGTTGTTATTGGAAACAGATAGCAAACCTTTGGCTAATAAAACCTCTGTACAAAAAGTGCTTTTTGGGCGAGAAGGAGCCAATGTAAAAATACTTTCGGCAGCAGGTGAAACAATTGATGCAAAAGACGGAGAATATTTTGAACAAGCTGCCGTTTATCAAGAATATACCCAATTTCTAAGCGACCATACTGGGAATTATTACCAAGCAGGTGTTTTTTTTGCTGGCGAAGCATGTGGTTTAGGTTTTAGAAAAGGTGGAAAAATCATCGACAATACAGCCCAATTTTGTGGGCACATTGTTGTATAAATATTATTAATATGCCCATTATTCAAACGTCTTACAGAACTTCACATATCTGGAAGGATGCTCATTTTTCAACAATTTATCCAAGTACACTCAGAAAAGTAACTGGAATTGAATACGACCGCGAACGATTAGAACTATGGGATGGCGACTTTCTGGACTTAGATTGGTCGAAAGCAGGAAAAACCACTAAAAAAGTAAAAACAAAAAAGAAGGCTATAGCAGCAGTAGAGGAACAAAGTAACGTACAGCCTAGTAAATCGTTGGCGATACTATCACACGGTTTTTTAGGCAATACTACTCGCCCTTATTTATTAGGAGGTGTAAAAGCATTTAATTCTATTGGTTGGGATGTGTTGGCTTGGAACCACCGAGGACTAAGCGGAGAAAAAAATCGACTAGAGCGCATGACTATCCACGGGAGTAGTGATGAACTAGAAGCTGTAGTAAACCATGCTTTAGCCAAAGGTATTTACGAAGAAATTGTATTGGTAGGCTATAGCAAAGGAGCGAATATTGCGCTGAAATATGCAGGAGAGAAAGGGGAGGGGATTTCTGATAAAATCAAGAAAGTAGTTGCTATATCTTGCCCAACTGATTTGCAGGGAAGCATCGTAGCGATGGGAAAAGCAGGCTTTTATGCCGAAAGGTTTAAAGTGAAATTGCTGAAATTTTTGAAAAATAGATGGGAGTTGATTGATAGTCAGATATTTAAAGAATTTGAAAAATATAAATATTTAGAAGACTTTACTAATAATTATATAGCACCCTTGCATGGTATGAAAGATGCGGAGGAGTATTACGAGCAATGTGCTGCGATGCCTTATGTAGATAAAATAAGGGTGCCTTCGTTTATCCTGAATGCCAAGAATGACCCTGTATTATCTGAAAGCTGTGCGATGCTAGACCTTGCCAAGCATTCAGATTATATCTTCTCTGAATATCCAAATTATGGCGGACATTGTGGCTTTTACCTATCCAATGCCGATGATTTGTATTATGGTGATAAACGGATGTTGGAATTTGTGGAGGGTAAGATTGTGATGTAATGGCTTTCGGTAGTCGGCTTTCGGCTGTCAGGTACAGACGGGAGGCTTTGATTTTTATCTATAAGTAAGTCGGCTTTCCGCTGAAAGCCGAAGACCGAAAGCAGAAAGCCTACAGCCCTCTAAACCTTACAAATCCAAACACTTCCCCAGCTTTAAAAACTTGTTTATCTGCTGGTAATTCCACAAAACCATCACAATCGGTTAAGTTAGCGAAGTCGGCAGAGCCACTGCCTTCAAAAGGCGTAGCCAGCATTTTACCTGCTTCAAAATACGTTTTTACAGGTACAAAGTAGCTTAAATCAGGCTTGAAGACAATATCTTTATCCAATATTACTTCCTCACTTTTTATGTCTTCTTTAAGTGTAGGCAATACATATTTACAAAAGCATAAAAAAGTAGAAACAGGATTGCCAGGCAAGGCAAAAACGATTTTTCCTTCTTGGGTTTTGCCAAACCACATGGGCTTGCCTGGTTTTTGAGCTACTTTATGAAATAGCTTTTCAAGTCCTAAATCAGCTAAAATAGCAGGAACATAGTCTTTTTTTCCAGCCGAAACTCCTCCGCTCAGTAAGAGAATATCGTGTGAAGCAATGATTTCTTGTAGTTTTTGATAGAGTATTGCTTCTTCATCAATCAAATGAAAAGTAGAAGCCTCAATCCCGATTTGCTGTAAAGCGGCCGCTAACATAAAAGCATTAGAGCTACGGATTTGATAAGGTAAAGGCGAAACATCAATATCAACTAATTCATCTCCTGTGGAAATAATAGCAATTTTTGGCGTGCTATTTACCTTTACAACGCTTTTCCCGACGGTAGCCATTACAGCTATTTCAGCAGGCCTGATTTTTATGCCTTTTTGCAACAAAATATCATTCGCTTTTCGGTCAGAACCTTGTAGATGCACATTTTGTCCTTTTCTGATTTCTTCTTTAACAATCGTTATTGAAGCTACCTTCATGTCATTAATTGACTCAATATTAATGTCTTCATAACGCAGCACGGTGTCACAACCTAACGGCAAAATTGCTCCTGTCATTACTTCAATGCCCTTTGTGTTATCTTGTAATACTTTTTGAGCTTCGCCTGCAAACTGAATATTTTCAATGATTATCTTTTGAAAATCTACTTCATCGAAACAAAAAGCTAAACCATCCATTGCCACTCTATTGAAGGGTGGGAAATCGCGGTCAGCAAGAATATCTTCGGCTAATGTCCTGCCAACGGATGATAACAACGGGACTGCTGAAACCGTGGTTTGGTAGGGGTTAGACATCACGATGTTAAGGGCTTCTGCTACTGAAATCATAAATATTTTTGAGATTTTGGTCGAAACTGTATTTCAACTAAATGTAGGGAATCAAGATTAGATATTTACCTTTGTGCAAAAATAAACAGGATTCCGTTGGGAATGGTTTATTCTTTTGAATTTGTTCAAAACGAATTTCTTGATCAACAATATATGAAAACCTTTACTCATTTAGATGCCGACAATCAACCTGCAATGGTTGATGTTTCTGAAAAAGCTATTACCAAGCGTACTGCTACGGCACAAAGCATCGTGGTATTGACGGACGAAATAATGGCTAACTTCCAAGACGGCGACTTGAAAACTAAAAAAGGTTCTGTCATCCAAACGGCTATTATTGCTGGAACAATGGGTGCCAAAAAGACGTCTGAGTTGATTCCACTTTGTCACCCATTAGGGCTGGATTCATGTAAGTTTACTACAGAAATAGCTGGCAATGAAGTAATTATTACCTGTACTTGTTCACTAACAGCTAAAACTGGGGTAGAAATGGAGGCTTTGACAGGTGCAAGCATTGCTGCCTTGACGATTTATGATATGTGCAAGGCTTTCTCGCATGATATTGTTATTAAAGAAACAAAACTGATTTTAAAGACTGGGGGGAAGAGTGATTATAAGGTGTAGGCTGTCAGCCTTCGGATTTCGGTCATCGGTTGGTACTCATGGCATGACTTTAAGTCATGCCATGAGTAAGTCAACCCCAACGACGCAATCTATAGCGAGGGACTTAAGTCCCTCGTTATAGATTGGATAAATAATAAAAATGCTTTCCCCAAATGCCATTAAACAGTAAAACAAACATAAAAGGATTAATTCTCTCTGGCGGGCTGAGTAGCCGAATGGGAACAGAAAAGCGTCTTCTGAACTATCATGGCAAAACTCAGGAGCAATATTTGTATGATTTGATGAAGCCTTTTTGTGATGAAGTATTCGTATCAATCAACGAAAATCAGCAAACTACTTTGCCTGCGATTCAGGATGTACCAGAGATTAATGTGAAGAGTCCGATTGTGGGTATTTTTTCTGCTTTTCAACAATTCCCTGACTCAGCATGGCTAGTAATTGCTTGCGATATGCCTTTGGTAAATCAGGAAACGATTACTTTCTTATTAGAAAACCGTAATGCTGAAAAGTACGCAACGGCTTTTGAAAACCCTGAAGAGCATTTTCCAGAACCTTTACTGACAATTTTTGAACCTAGGTTTTATCAACCGTTACAAGAGTTTCTCAAACAAGGTAAAAAAGCTACAATGCGACTTTTACAAAGTTTAGACATAGCGTTATTACAAGTACCAGACGTACAAATGTTAAAAAATGTCAATACAACAGAAGAGTATAATAGCTTTAAACTTTAAGCTGTCAGCTATGAGCAGTGAGCTTTGAGCCATGAGCAGTCGGTTATGAGGAACCAACAAGTAGCAATAAGCCATGAATATTTAATTTAGCATAAAAAAACAAATTTCATAGCTGTCAGCTATAAGCTGTAAGCTTTTCTACTTTAAAATACTTATTGCTGACAGCTCAAGGCTCACAGCTATCAACAGCTATACACAAATGAACATACAACCCAAACATAAAACACTCATCATCATGGTAGGCCCTACGGCTGTTGGCAAAACAGACCTTTGTGTAAAACTGGCTAAGGAACTCGATACAGAAGTAGTTTCCGCAGACTCTCGTCAGTTTTATCGTGAATTAGCTATTGGAACAGCCAAGCCAACTATTGAAGAAATGGACGGCGTACCTCATCATTTTGTAGATTCTCATTCTATCCATGATTATTATTCTGTGGGTGATTTTGAACGAGATTGTTTGAAGGTTTTGGAAGAAATCTTTACTCGAAAAGATACTGCCATTCTTACCGGAGGTTCGGGGATGTTTATAAAAATGATTACAGACGGAATAGATGAAATGCCTGAGGCGGATTTACAGATACGTCAGCAACTAGCCGAACGTTTTGAAAAAGAAGGATTGGGTTTATTAAAAGAAGAATTGCGCGCCCTAGACCCTGTATATTTTGAGCAAGTAGACGACCAAAATACGCAAAGAGTATTAAGGGCTTTGGAGGTATGCATGGCTACGGGAAAACCTTTTTCGAGTTTTAGGAAGAATCAGAAGGCAGAACGCCCTTTCAAAATGCTAAAAATAGCATTAGAACGACCACGAGAGGAACTCTATACCAGAATAGATACACGGATGGATTTGATGTTAGGGGCGGGCTTGGAAGCAGAAGCAAAAGCCGTTATGGATTATCGCGAACATTATGCCCTAAAAACAGTAGGTTATCGGGAAATCTACGAGCATCTGGATGGCAATTATGACCGTGAAGAGATGGTAAGGTTACTCAAAAGAAATTCAAGGCGATATGCTAAAAGGCAAATGACATGGTTTAAGAACCAAGACGAATTTCATTGGTTTGATGCCAAGAATGTAGCAGAGATTATGGATTTTGTGGCGAACTCCCTAAAGTGAAAAAATCAGAGTTAGGTTTCATAAGAGTTAAAAACAAATGTAGCGAAACCTAAAAGGCTTCGCTACAAATCATCCTTAAACCAAAACTAAATAGATAATGTGTTCTAAAAAATGCCAAAACATGGCAAATGTTGGCTTTCGCCTGATAATATTATTGTTAGTCTTCGCGTCTGAACGCTAGGAGTAAAAATCTACTTCCGATACTTAATAAACGACTTTCTTTTTCAGTTATTGTTTTTTTTTGAATTTCTGGAACAATATTTTTAGATTTTCCTTCTTTTCTTTCCACTTTCTTTCCCGACAACAAATTATGTGGAAACCCAATGGCTAATGTGTTATTAGACAGAGCGGTAACCATAAATAATGTAAGAGCAATAGTAAAAGATTTCATCGTTATGATAGCTTTAAATGTTCTATATATGTGTCGCAAGAGTGGCTTTTTAATTACAATACAAAGTTAAGTGTTTTGTTAGGTACTATGCAATACATAATACCTTAAATTTTGTTAAAATCTATATAAATGGTTAAGAAAACGGATGAATGGAGTTAGGTTTGTCTATAAGATGAAGAAAAAGTATAAAACGTTGCAGCTAAAATATTTTTTTTGAAATTTTTAATATTTTTTTTTCTCATAAAAATACCATGCTTGCTAATTTTAGCATGGCCTAAAATTTTTTAGACTTGGAATAGTAATATTTTTATCGATACTATACGTATATTGTTAAGGGTTATTTTGTTTGCAAATTAGAATAATTGGGCATAGATTTCGGAAAAATCACTATTTGTTAAGTTTATATCTAGGTTATATCATTCTTAGAAAAATTAAATAAATCAGCCTGAGAAAGGTTGGGGTTTTCATCATGCAAACTATTTTAGAAAAATTAGCGATTAAACCAATCAATTTTGGAACGAGCACGGGCTTAAACGCTTGGGCGTCGGAAGGAGAGTTGCTTAGTTCTTTTTCGCCTGTGGATAATCAATTAATTGCGAAGGTTACACAAACTACCTTTGAAGATTATCAACAAGTGATTATAACTGCCAAGTCTGCTTTCAAAACATGGCGGAATATTCCTGCACCCCGACGGGGCGAGATTGTTAGACAAATGGGAGAGGCTTTTAGAGTCAACAAAGCTGAGCTTGGGAAATTAGTTTCTTATGAAATGGGCAAAAGTCTTCAAGAAGGCTTAGGGGAAGTACAGGAAATTATAGACATCTGCGATTTTGCGGTGGGACTTTCCAGACAACTATACGGACTTACGATGCACTCTGAACGCCCCGAACATAGAATGTATGAACAATATCATCCTTTGGGTATCGTTGGCATTATTTCAGCCTTTAATTTTCCAGTAGCTGTTTGGTCGTGGAATGCGATGCTGGCATGGGTTTGTGGAGATGTTTGTGTGTGGAAGCCTTCGGAGAAAACGCCTTTAACTGCCATTGCTTGCCAAAATATCATTACTGAAGTATTAAGGGAGAATGAAATACCCGAAGGTGTATCGAGCATTATTACAGGCAACTATCAAGTAGGCGAGTGGCTGACTGCCGATACGCGTATTCCTTTGATTTCAGCCACAGGCTCTACCAGAATGGGGAAAATAGTAGGGGCTACCGTTGCTACTAGAATGGGGAAAAGCTTGTTAGAATTAGGGGGCAACAATGCCATCATCATTACCCCAAATGCTGATTTATCGATTGCCATTCCCGCAGTAGTTTTTGGGGCAGTTGGCACGGCTGGGCAACGTTGTACTTCTACCAGAAGGTTAATCATTCATGAGTCTATTTATGAAACCGTTAAAGAACGTTTAGTAAAAGCATACAAACAGTTAAGGATTGGAAATCCTTTAGATGAAAACAACCATGTTGGTCCGTTAATAGATACTAAGGCAGTAGAAGCCTATCAGTCGGCTATTGAAGCCGTAAAGCAGGAAGGGGGAACTATGTTAGTACCTTCAGAGGTTTTATATGGTGAAGGATATGAGTCTGGCTGTTATGTAAAGCCATGCATTGCGGAAGTGAAACCTGATTTCAGGATTGTAAAGCATGAAACTTTCGCGCCGATTTTGTACCTTATGTCATATTCTACGGTAGAGGAAGCCATTGTTATACAGAACGATGTGCCACAGGGTTTATCATCTTCAATTTTTACCTTGGATATGCGAGAAGCAGAGTTGTTTTTATCTGTCAATGGTTCAGATTGTGGTATAGCCAATGTCAATATTGGTACTTCTGGTGCAGAAATAGGGGGCGCTTTTGGTGGAGAAAAAGAAACAGGTGGAGGAAGAGAGTCGGGTTCGGATGCGTGGAAAGCCTATATGAGGCGACAAACCAATACCATCAACTATGGTAAACAGTTGCCTTTGGCTCAAGGAATTAAATTTAATATAGAGGGAGATAGTTAGTGATTGAGTTGTGATTTAGTGATTGTTTTTAGTTGTGAATTGTGAGTTAGTGAATTTTATAGTTGTGGGTTAGTGAATTGTGAGTGGTGGATTAGTTTGTTGATTTATCACAATGAGTTTAAACTACTTGTCAATCTATTAGCAAAACATAGTCTCTCAAATTCACATTTTGACCTATTACATGATGACCATTAACAAACACTAACTCACAATTCACTAACCCACAACTATAAAATTCACTAACTCATAACTCACTCATTCACAATTCACTCAATCACAATTAATTCGCTCAAAATCATTTAAAAATATGAAAACGCAAGAAACAATCACAAAATCTTTGATGGAGAAGCTCTGGGAGGGCTACTACAAAAGAGTAACTTATGCAAAACAATATGCAGATTTGGTGTTATCAAAAGGAGGGAATGTTGTAAATGACCACTGTGCTTTTAGAACATTTAATACCCTTACGGGCAAACAACCTGCTGGTATTATGGCTATTGCAGAAATATTAGAAGCTTTGGGTTATGAAAAAGTATCGCCTTATTCTTTTCCTTCAAAACATCTAAATTCTGTTCATTATCAACATCCGACAAACATCAATTTTCCAAAATTCTTTGTAACGCAACTAGAAGTAGCGGAACTTTCTGAACCAGTGCAGGTATTGATTAATGAAGCCGTAAAAGACACGCCCGATTTATTGGCTGGTGAAGCACGTCAATTGTTAGCGTCCTTGAAGCACAATAAAGAATTGATAACTGCCGAAGCCGACCGTTTGGTAGAGATGCTCGTGAAATACTTTGTTCGTCCTTGGGGACCAGTGAAAAAGGAAACGGTATTAACTGTTAACCAAGAGTCTCAGTTTGCCGCTTGGACACTCTTGCATGGCAATTCGGTAAACCATTTTACGGCTTATATCAATCATCAAAATATACCAGAATGGAGTGGCATTGAAGCAACGATGTCTGCTTTATATGGCATTGGCGTGCCTATTAAAAAGACTATTGAGGGAGATAAAGGAAGCAAATTACGCCAAAGCTCAACCGAAGCCATTGATGAAGACTGCGAAGTAATAGAAGCGGACGGAAGTATCGGAACACTCCGTTGGTCTTATGCTTACTATGAATTAGCAGAAAGAAATTATATGGACAATGACGGTAAAAAGATTTGGTTTGACGGTTTTTTAGGGGAACAAGCTACTAATCTTTTTGAAATTACTAAACGATAGCACTAGCTGATAGTTGAATGTGCCATTAGTGAAAAGCAATCTTCCCACATTGGTGGCGGCCGATGTGTGGAAGGTTGCATAATAAAATTCTTCTCCCAGATAGTAATAACTCTTTCTATTAGTTGGTGACTTAAGTCACCAACTAATAGAAAATGATTTTGAAGAGTATTCTCAAAAAAAAGCTCAGCAAAATAAGGATTAAACCACCCTGCTTTTTATACAAGCAGCGCTGGATAGGTATTGCGTAGAAAAACAATAATCATCAACCAATTAATCACACTAAATGCTCTTCAAAGGCTACCCTCTCTATGCGAAAGGGGCTAAGGTTGAGTTTACAAATATGAAAAATATCTTAGTAATCGGCATGGGCAAGGTAGGCTCATTGGTAGGAATCCTATTGTCTAAACGTTTTGAAGTAAAGGGTTTAGATAAGCACCAACCCTCCGCAAACGTCCCTTTTGAAGTAATAAAAGGAGATGTGACAGACGTCGCTTTTCTGGAAAATATCATCCCTTATTATGATGCAGTGGTATCGTGTATGCCTTATAATCTGAATTTGACGATAGCCCAAACTGCCCATAAAAATGGTAAACATTATTTTGACTTAACTGAAGATGTGCCTACTACCAGTGCCATTCGTATCATGGCATCACAAGGTAGTTCCGCTGTTTTAGCACCTCAATGTGGACTAGCACCGGGGCTAATAGGCATCGTTGGGGCAGATTTAGCCAAGCGGTTTACCAAACTTAGAGATATAGAACTGAGGGTAGGAGCATTGCCAAAATACCCCAACGGACTGCTTGGATACTCTTTTACGTGGTCGCCTGCGGGGGTAATCAACGAATACATCAATGACTGTGAGGTAATCCATAATGGAAAACTGAAATTAGTATCTGCACTAGACGGCCTCGAAACCATCAATATAGAAGGCAATGAATTTGAAGCTTTTAGTACTTCTGGAGGACTAGGCACGATGTGTGAAACCTTTGAAGGGAAAGTTGACACCCTCAATTACAAAACCATTCGTTATCCCGGTCATGGTAAATTGATGAAGTTTTTGTTGTATGAATTAATCCTAAAAAATCGTAGAGAATTGTTGGAAGAAATTCTGACAGAAGCCAAACCGCCCGTACAAGAAGATGTAGTGTACGTATATGCTGTAGTGGAAGGTTGGAAAAACGGCATCATCGAACGGGAAGAATTTTATAAAGCCTACTCTCCTATATTAATTGATGGCAAGCCCTGGCGCGCTATTTCATGGACTACGGCGGCATCAATCGTTAGTGTGATTGAAATGGTAGCGGATAAAACATTACCCCAACAGGGATTTATCAAACAAGAAGACATTAACTTTAGTGATTTCCTAGCGACCACTACGGGGCGTTTTTTCCTATAAATATACTATCTTCAAATACTTGGTTTTCAGTTGACTATTCTATTATGTGTATAGTCAATTGAAAACTTTTTTTATTTTTGTGTGCTAAACAGCTATTCATTGCTTTACTTTGTTTTTCTGCACATCTAAAAGATTTCTTCAAAACACACCAATCTCATTTATTTATACATTTCTTCCTACAGACTCAATTAAAAAATTGCTTAAAAAACCATTATTAAAATGAACATTTTTGCTCGTGGTACAGTGCCTGATGATAAGATTTTATCGGGAATTTTGGGTGATTCAGTGCTGAAAAGAGCTACTGAAAATAAGTTGTATGAGCAGTTCGCTTATTTAATCAAAGATGCTACTTTCAAGCACCAACTCACGGAAGATGATGCAGCCAGTTTATACGCTGATGCTATCCTAGTAATTATTGAACATATCCAGAAAAAACGTTTCGAAGGTAAATCTTCTTTAAAAACCTATCTTTTTCAAATTTTTTCAAACAAATGTGTTGACTTTATTCGAAAAGCTTCGACTAACAAGATGAGCGTCTATAAAACAGAGTCAATTGATGACTTGTTGATAGGAGTTCCAGATGAAACCAGCAACATTTTACAAGAAATGATTTCTGAAAACGAAGTAAATGTTCTAAAAACCAAGATTAAACAAATAGGTGAAAAATGTCAAGAAATGATGATGTCTTGGAGCGAAGGGCTGTCGGATGAAAAAATAGCTGTCGAAATGGGTTATCAATCGGCAGGCGTAGTAAAAACTAGTCGACTAAGATGTCTGGAAAAACTAAGAGCCTTGTATAAATAAGGTTAAACCGTATATAATTTATTCCTTGACAGCTACTAAAGCTAAAAGCCATTAATCATTTGTAAAAATTGAACCAAAATGTTAGAAAGAATAGAATCATATTTTAACCATACGCTAAGCGAAGAGGAGCGTCAATTGTTTGAAAAACAGCTGGCAACCGATAAAGAACTCGCTGACGAAGTAGCATTTTACTTAAATACTAAAATTGCTGCTCGCGAAAATGCTAAAGAAAAACGCAAGCTAGCTTTTGAAGAACTAAGGAAAAATTTATCGACGACTAAAAAGATAGGTTTCAATCCTTGGATGATGGGCATTGCGGCCTCCATCTTTATTGCCTTGATTACATGGGTATTAGTTCAAAATAATACGGGTAACCCAGCAGAAATTGCCGATGGATATATCCAAGAACAATTCGATAGCCTGCCAGTTAAAATGGATGGCAATGCCGATAGCTTGCAAATGGGAGTAAGGTTTTTTAATAAAAAAGACTATTCAGATGCCAAGTTGATTTTTGATGACCTATTAGTTCGCAAACCCGATGCCCCTGAAATACTAAGGGTAGCAGGAATTACCGAATTGAAATTAGAACATTATGCAAAAGCCGCTGAACACTTTCATGAATTAGGCACCCAGACCAACTTGTTTGCTAATCCGGGCAAATTTTATGAAGCCTTAGCCTTGATGAAAGTAGCACCTTTTGATAAAAAAGCTGTTGAAGGGTTATTAAACGAAGTAGTGAATAACGATTTGGAAGGGAAAGAAAAAGCAATAGAAATACTGAAACAATTATAAATCAAACCTTAATTCATAACTAAAGCTGATTACTATGAGACCACTTCTAATATTTCTAATTTCCATTGCTCTTTTAATAGGGTTGTTTTTTTTCTTTATGGGACTAAAACCTAGTAATTCCAGAAAAGAAATAGTAGCGCCTATCAAAACAAAAATAGATTCGCTTATTCAGGAAAAGCCCGAGGTTTTTCCGTACTCTTATGTAGATGGAGCGGGTTATGTATTGAAAGATAAGCAGGTTGTATATTTTGGCGAAGCCGATACTACAGAAGCCAGAAAACAAGAAATTATTGATGCCTTTCAAGCAGAATTGGAGGCATATTGGAAATGGGAAATTTTATTAGGAAACAAAAGTCTAGCCGTAGATTCTAGTAATGTGAATAAAAACGATGTTGCTAACAATGAATCTCCAGCGATAACTGACCGAGTGACCCAGCTTTTTGATGTGTCAGATTTAATTAAAGTATCCATTGATACTGTTAATAACTGTAAATGTGATAACAACTTTATTTTACTGACGGGTAAAGATTTGCACCTGATTAGAACAAACCCTAATCCAGATGGAGGAGGAATCGGCAGTGGTCCGCCCCATACCATTATCCCTATTGAAGATTTAGGAAGTATTCCGCTTGACCCTACAAATGTTACTAAAATAATAGCCAAAGGTGCTAATGATGGCACACCGACTAGTACTGATGGTAAAATATTAGTGGGCATCATCGATACAGGTTTCAATGCTGAGGCGTTGAATAGTGGGTATTTTAGTACTGGCCTAGACTATAATTTCTTGAACAATACCACTGATATTAAAGATACTAATCCCGAAATACATGGTACTAAAATATCAAGAATCATTATCCAAAATGCAGGAAAAAATGATAAAATACAGTTGGTAGGTTTAAAAACCTTTGACGAAAACTATGCTGGCGATTTATACCATAATGTTTGTGCCTTGATATATGCTTATAAAAATAACATCAAAGTTTTGAATGCTAGTTGGGGTACTTATATCAAAGAGCCAGATGGAATTTTTACAAAAGTATTGAATGATTTGAAAAAGAAAGGAATGGTTTTAATAGCCTCTGCTGGAAACGATAACCTAGATATTGATGATGAAAAATATTGGCCAGCTTGTTATACACAGGATAATGAATTAGGCTCAAACGTCATTACCGTAACCAGTAAAAGTGGTACTATTTGCCAAAACCAATCAAAATCAGGAAAATATATAGATTTTACGGTAAGGGCAGATGCCAATTGTATGCACGATATTCCTAATAGTCCTGCGCAAAGTGGATCATCTTTTGCGGCTCCTTATGTTACGTCGGAAGTAATAAAATATTTTTTAACTAATTCGGGTGTTTTTAACAAGAAGACTTTTACCAATGCCCTAATTGCTACTCCACCCGCCAGTGGAATTTCGGTCTATCAAAATCCATAAGATTTAGATAGATGTCAATAGTCTGATTATCTTCTGAGGAAGATATTTCAGACTATTTTTTACACCTCTACCTTTAGCAATTCAAGGTAAGGGTCGCCTTCTAAACCCAATAATTTTGCAAAAGCAGGCTCAGTTTTTAAGCCTGCTTTTTTTAATGCAATGATTTCAGCCCTAAAGGCTTCGCCATATTTCAGCAATAATTGATATTCAATCATCATATGTCGATAAGCGAATTGGTCTTTTGTTGCTAAGCTTTGTCCGAAGATTTCAATCTCAAAATCCTCTATCATAAAGCTAGCGATAACAGCATCATGCTGATGTACCTCACGTGACCATTGTTTAAAATCAACAAAATGCCCGAAATGATTTGTCAAAAAATCTATAAAGCTTTGCTTATCTGCCCATTGGCAAATAATATCTAAGTCGCTACTTTCAATATCAATTTCTATGGGAATTGTTCCTACTAAAATAGGAGCAAAGGGCATTAGCTGCTCCATCACCTTATGTTGAGTAAGAACCTTAGAAGCCTTCTGTTGCTTTGTATTACCATTTTTTAGGTAATCAATCGTCTCAAAATTTATCATGTTAAGCCATTACTGCCAGCATATCAATGATTTTTTCGCCCAATAATTGGTTACCTTTAATACTGATATGTTTTGCTGCCCTTTGTTTGATGATTCCCTTTGTAAAAATCCTCCAAGCTATTTCTCCCTCAATCGTTACTTCGGTAACGGGCGTTTTACTAGCTTTATCTGTTAAACCCCACATACTACCATCATACTCCAGAAACCAGTCGCCCCCGCCTTCCTCAGTAATCTGAAAATGAATAATATCTCCTTTCTGACTTTTCACATTTTTATAATGATGAGGTAAAGCTCGCATTGAAGTTTCTAAATATGGGAAATAAAATTCCTTACGATAAAGTTCAGCCGTTTGCCCAACTGCAAACCTAATTTGTTGTTGGTGATGCCACTTTTCGGTGTATTCCCGAGCAATATGAAACCAGTTGGATGATTCTTCTTCACCAGCCCAAGCTACAGAAAAGGTGGCAGTTGCTAGTGGGTCTAGCGTTGCCAGATAATCGCTGTATTCTTTACCTGTGGAGGTCAATAATTCTATGATAATAGCAGGACTTACTCTTTTCATCGCCGTTACCCAGTCATGATTTAGCTTATTGAGGTAATCTAACAAATCTTGATAAGAGTTAATGCTTTCGGGGACTACTCCGAAATACTTATCACGTAGCATGGATAAGGTACGGATGTTGCCGTCTAGTAAATGTACTGCAATATCTTTCACTCGCCAAAGCGGTGCAATACTCTGTTTTTCCCAGTCTTGGGGTGATAGAGATGTTAATACTTCAATTAATTTTTCATCAATCTTCGGAAAAAGCTCAATGGTTTGAATTATATTAGTTTGTTTCATGGTAGGGAGATTTAGGGTTTGAAGATAGTGAAAATCTTTTTAACCTTTCCCAAACCTTTTACGCCATTGTTAGTGTTTGTTCACTAACAACATGGGCGACATCAACGTATTTCCTCGATTTGTTGGTGGAATAACACCAACAAAGGAAAAAAATAGAACTTTCACTTTTTAAATAACTTCGCTTTTATACAGGCAGATATTTACAAAGCATTTTTCCATTTTTGTAGGTAACAGTACGCTCTAATTTCAGAAACCTTGTATCGTTAAAAATTGAAAGTCCTGTACCGATTGCCACGGGATTTCTGAAAATATAATACTCATCAATAAGGTTTTGGCTAATGAGTGAACTTACAAAATTGGCTCCGCCATAAACAAGAATATCTTTGCCTGATTCTTCTTTTAGTGCTTTTACTGCCGTAACGAGGTCTCCATTTTCTACTTCTAAATTTCTGCCCGTAATTACAGTCTCTGTTTTACTGAAAACAATCTTCTGCATATTTACCATTCGTTGCGCCAGTGGGTGTTCATTACTATCGGGATGATTGTCGAATATATTTTCCCAATGGTCAACGAAGCCTCGCGTCATTTTACGTCCCAACAGAATATTATCACAACTATCGGCTATGTCAATGATGTCTGTAAAAACGGCTTCATCCCTTCCGCCAGGAATCCATATCCAGTCTAGCTGACCATCTGGTCTACCTACGAAACCATCGATGGTCATTTGTACCTGTAATTTTAATTTTCTCATAACAATAGCGTTTAAAAGATAGTAGTGTTGCTTTCTATTACAAAGATAGCTAGACGCCTTTTGATAGTTAGGGTGCGTTTACGACATTGTAGGGTATCATTTGCGAAAAAGTATGCCACTTGTATTGAGGCTAAATTGGTGATTTGATTATCAGTAATCGCTATAAAAAACAAACACTTTGTATTTAGTAAGTTTGAATTTCTTAACTTTACTAGATGAATAAAAAAGTAGAACGTAGTGTATCTGAATTTAATACCGAACTTAAACTGAAAGGGTTTAAAGCTTTTCAGTTAGAAGACGATAGTAATGCCACCCGCATATATAGCAGGAAGGATTTCTTTAAAATATGCCTAACAACAGGACATAGCAAAATTCATTATGCCGATAAAAGCTTTGACCAAGAAGGTACTATTTTGTTTTTTGGCAATCCGCATATTCCGTATTCTTGGGAAACAATATCTACTCAATATATTGGTTATACCTGTTTGTTTTCAGAAGATTTTTTAAAGCAATCTGAACGTTCAGAAAGTTTGAGTCAATCTCCTTTCTTTAAAATTGGTGGAACGCCCGTCTTGAAAATTTCGGAGGAGCAAAGGTTGTTCCTAAATACTATTTTCCAAAAAATGATTGATGAGCAGCAAAGCAACTACGCCTATAAAGACGAGCTTATTCGCAACTACGTCAATCTAATCATTCACGAAGCACTAAAGTTACAACCATCTGAAAATTATCATCAACACAAAAACGGCACTTCACGGGTCACGTCTGTTTTCCTTGAATTACTAGAGAGACAATTTCCAATTGAGACTGGAGATAAACCCTTGCAATTAAAAACAGCACAGGATTACGCTCAACATTTAAACATACACGTAAACTATCTGAACCGTGCAGTAAAAGAGGTTACAGGAAAATCTACGACTACCCATATTACCGAAAGAATTACAACGGAAGCTAAAGCACTATTGCAACATACTGATTGGAACATTTCTGAAATTGCCTATGCGCTGGGATTTGAGTACCCGACTTACTTCAATAACTTTTTCAAAAAAAATACTGGCACTAATCCAAAGTCATTAAGGGAAATAGAAGTTTGAAATTCTTAATTTTTGGTTTGATAACCTTTAACGGTAGCGCCATGAGTGGCAATACCTTTGCAAGAGCATATCAAACTCAATTAAGATGTTACATACAACAAATAATACTTCGGACAATCGACCCGAAAAATCCATCTTCGAAAGGGATAAGTCAGGCGAGGTAATTTCACTAGACGACCCCGACTATCTATCACTCTTTAAGGTTATTCAAAAGGCAATTCGCACTACTGCCAAACTGAATACGGTTGTTACAGATAATCTGCAAGAGATTAATGCTATCTTCAGCGAGCTGATTGGCAAAAAGGTAGATGAAACCTTTTTTATTATACCTCCATTTTATACCGACTTTGGCGAGAATATTACCATTGGCAAAAACGTATTTGTCAATCATGCCTGCACCTTTATGGATAGAGGTGGCATTACCCTTGAAGATAACGTATTGATTGGCCCCAAGGTAAACCTCATCACGACCAATCATCCCATAAATCCTGCTGAAAGAAGAGCAACAATTTCAAAGCCCATATTGATTAAAAAAGGGGCTTGGATTGGTGTAGGAGCAACTATTTTACCAGGAGTAACCATTGGCGAAAATTCTATAGTAGCTGCTGGGGCAGTAGTTTCTAAAGATGTTCCCGATAATGTAATTGTGGGAGGGATTCCTTCCAAAATACTAAAGACCATTTAATAAATAGCCATTTAAGAGAATGAAAAAAATACTTGCGCATACAATGATGTTCCTGACAATAGCAGGGCAATTGTTCAGTCAAAACAACGTAAATACAACGAAAATGAATACAGCACCCAATCATTATACTTTTCAGTTAAGCGATAAAGTAACCCGACAAAAAGTACGTTTTAAAAATCGTTATGGTATCACGCTGGTAGGGGATTTATATCTTCCCAAAAATCAGCATCTATTACTTTCAGCACTGGCCATTAGCGGGCCTTTTGGGGCAGTAAAAGAACAATCTTCTGGATTGTATGCCCAAAGAATGGCCGAACATGGCTTTGCTACCTTGGCTTTTGACCCTTCTTATACAGGCGAAAGCAGTGGTGAACCTCGAAATGTAGCCTCGCCTGATATAAATACGGAGGATTTTAGTGCTGCGGTTGACTTTTTAGGCTTACAGAAAAATATAGATAGAAACAAAATTGGTATAATTGGTATCTGCGGTTTTGCAGGTTTTGCCTTAAATGCCACCGCCATTGATAAGCGAATTAAAGCTGTGGCTACAACAAGTATGTATGATATGACACGGGTGATGTCGAGAGGGTATAATGATGTAGTAACCGCAGAACAGCGCACCCAAAATCTTGAACATTTAGCACAACAGCGATGGAAAGATGCAGAGAACCAATCGTTTGCACCTTCTTCTAACAATTTACCTGAGAAACTAACAGGTAACGAGCCTCAGTTTGTAAAAGATTATTTCGATTATTACAAAACTCCTCGTGGGTTTCATGTACGTTCTATTAATTCAAATGCGTCGTGGACGGCTACTAATCCCTTGTCGTTTATGAATATGCCCATCCTGACATACATTAAAGAAATTTCACCGAGACCAATGCTTTTGATTGCTGGAGAAAATGCCCATTCTAGGTATTTTAGTGAAGATGCTTACAAAGCAGCAGCCGACCCCAAAGAGCTAATGATAATACCTGATGCTGTTCACGTTGATTTATATGATAGAATGGATAAAATTCCGTTTGATAAGCTAGTAACATTTTTTAACAATAATTTGAAATAGCTTATTTCATTGTGCGGTTAATGCCGTTGTTGGTGTTTGTTCACTAACAACATTGGCGACAGCAACGCATTTCACTCGGTTTGTTGGTGGAATAACACCAACAAAGGCAAAAAAAAAACCGCTCATACAATTTGTAAAAGCGGTTTTTTATGTGGAGACGGAGAGATTCGAACTCTCGTCCAGACAAGGAACTCGATAGCTTTCTTCACGTTTAGTCTTGATTATTTTTTCGAGATAGGCAGGGTTCAAGCCGGACCTTAATCTATCCTTATCCTCTCTGTACTAAATGTTTGCTTAGAGAAATCACAACATTCGACTCTGCGTTTCGACACCCCGTATCCCAGCGGCAGAGTTTAGCCGAGTGGGGTGTGGCGAATAGCTCCAACCCAGTTGATAACTATCCAAAACGAAATCCCTTAAGGATTAAGCTGCCATGGCATACTGAGTATTGCCGGTTGTTTTTCGGACTAATTTTTAACAGGAGATCAGACCAACTCCCGACGTGCTTACCACCGACCTGCACAAGCTGTCAATACCGGTCGCCCCCATTTACTTTTTTGGATTTGTAAAGATAATAGTTTTTTGGGGAAAAAGCAATGAGCAATGAGTTGTGAGTGATGAGTTGTGAGTTGCTAATGATAAGTTATGGGTCTGGTAACAATTCATCACTCACAACTCTAGACTCACAATTCACAACTCCAGACTCATCACTTAAATCCTCACACTAATTCCACCAAACAAGAATCTTCCAGCAGCAGGTTCAAAATAACGATTGGCTGTAGCATTAATTTGAACATTGGCATTGTAAACGGTATTTGTTAGGTTATTGATACCCACAAAAGGTTCAAGGACGAAATGACCGATTGTCTTACGATAGCCTAACCTTACATTGGCAGTAAAATAGCCATCATTCGTTACTGTATTGGCATCATCGGCAAAGATTTTACTGATGCTTCTTAACTGCACAATCGTGAAAAATCCTGATTTGGTAAAGTACCTGAACTCTGCATAAATATTATGTTTCGGAATGCCGGGCAAGGTATTTCCATCAAATTTCCCTGCGGTAGTCTGGTATTCTTTGTAAGCAAAAGCTGAATATGTATAGTTCAAATAGGTCGTTAACCCTGCTACTATTTTATAGGTTATACCCGCTTCTATGCCTTTTCGATTAGACAATCCTGCATTTCTAAAAAAGGTTGTTACTCCTTGTCCAGCTATTTGATAAGGCACAATTTCATCTTGTACTTCAATCGTAAATAAAGCCAAGTCTACTCTTAATTTTTTACTTAAAATACCTTTATAACCCAACTCTATATTTCTTGATTTTTGAGGACTTAAATTAGGATTAAAACCACCAGTTTTCAGTGGGTTATTAGATAATTCGTTCAATGAAGGCGTTTCAAAACTACTAGAAATGTTAGTATAAATTGACTGATTTTCTTTTGGAGCAAACGAAAATCCTAACATAGGACTAAATCGCTGAAAAGATTGTGTTGAAGACTGGTCGTCATTAATTAGGAATTTATCCGAAATCTTTAATTCAATATCATCAAATCGAGTGTTTAATGAAAGTCTGAATTGAGGACTGAAAGTATATTCTTGTAAAAGGAATACACCAACGTTTCGAAAAGACTCAATTTGGTCGAGTTTTAAAATACCTCTTTCCCCTAATAAATTGTCATATCGTTGACGATTATCCTGCTGATTTTCAAGGTCAATACCTGCTTTTAATCTGTATTTTTTATCAGTAAATTGATAATTGAAACCTCCACCAGAAAAATCTCTTTTAAAAGCAATTTGCCCATTTTCTTTCGTGGCTTGTAGATTACTAAAATCTCTATTCAAATAAAATCCTCGCGCACTAATTTGATGTTTCTCGCCAATTTTTTGGTCATAAATCAAGGCAAATTTGGCTTGTTTAAAAGTCTCATAAGCGTTGTAATCCAAATTGGTCTGGCGAGCCTGCTGTCTGTTTTTATCAATTTCTGCTAGGGTCAATCCTCCTGGGTCTTCTGCTTTGGGGCTATCTACATAGCTCATTAAAACAGTCAGGTTTATATTGTCTGAAAACTTATAAATCAATTTCCCATTCAAGAAATTACGTTCTAAGGCACTATGGTCACGGTAACCCGTACTCGTTAGCCTAGAAGCATTGACAAAATAGGTTACCTTTCCAATTTCTTGCCCCGTTTTGAATTGTAGCCGCTGAAAACCAAAAGAGCCAAAAGTGCTTTGAGCCTCCGCAAAAAACTGTTTAGGGGTTTCAGAAAACAAACTGATAACGCCCCCCGAAGCATTGCCATACAATCCTGCTGTGGGACCTTTGATTACCTCTACACGTTCCATCAAGCCCATATCTAAATTACCGACTTTGGCAGTGCCGTCGGGAATAGATTCTGGAATACCGTCCATCACGACCTTCAATCCACGAATACCAAAGGAAGCCCTAGCGCCAAAACCACGAATAGAAATGCGTAAATCCTGAGCAAAGTTTTCGGAGTTCATCGCAAAAACCCCAGGCACAGCCCCGAGGGCATCAAACATTGAAAGCTTGGATTGCCCTGTTTGTAAACGTGCTTGGTCAATAACGGTAACGGCCAGCGGGGTTTGAATATCTTTTCCTACAAAGCGTGACGAACTGATAATTACGGGCTGGAGTTCAGTAACTTTCAAACTAGAGTCTGTCTGAGCCCGTAAAGTAAATGTATTAAGAAAAAGGATTATCGGTAAAAATCTTTTCATGACGGAGTTTTTCAGAAAGATAACGCAAAAAGCCTAATACTTTGGTAGGATTTGAGGGTAAATAATAGCCTCAAAACAGACGCTTGTTCTTAAGGTTACCATTTATTGTATCTTTGTTTTCTCAAAAGGTAACTGTAAACCTCACCGTTATGTTTGCTAATTAGTATTCTAATAATTTCTTTTTGACTGATTAGGAATTATACGAGGGACGTATATATGGATGGTAAATTGAATATTATTGTATAAAAATGAATATTATAGCATTGAACGAAGGCATTTATGCCGTTAATAAACAAAAGCAATTTACGAAGATTACTCAAGAAAATGCTGGGCAGATAGATGCTAAAAGTTTAAAAATGGCAGTATGTCCGTTTTTGGTGATTACCAATAACGATGTTATTCTGCTAGATGCTGGCTTGGGCTTTTGGCAGGACAATCAGCCACAAATTATCTATCTGATAAAGCAGGCGGGGTATAATGCCCACCAAATCACCAAAGTATTGCTTTCGCATTTGCACAAAGACCATCTTGAAGGCATTGGATATTTTGAAGGCGATGTTTTTATGCAAAACTTTCCAGATGCTACCATTTATCTTCAGAAACAGGAGTTGGAATATGCTTTAACCCAACCTGATAACCCTTCTTTTAACCAAGCTATTTTAGCGCAATTAGCGTTACTCCCTAATTTATATTTTTTAGAGACCCACAAGGGGCTTATCGACAACTATATTTTGTATGAAGTAACGGGTGGGCATTCGCCCTATCATCAAGTATTTTGGATTCAGGAAGCATCAGACGAAGCCTCGGACATTGTTTTTTATGGTTCAGACGACCTACCACAGGAGAATTATCTCAAATTTCACCTCGCATATAAAAGTGACTTTGACGGTAAAAAAGCGAAAGAATTAAGGCAACATTGGGAAGAGCAAGCCAAAGAAAAGCATTGGTCAGTATTGCTTTATCATGATATTGAAAATAATATTTTGAAGTTTTAAAGTGTATTACCCTTTCTATTAGCAGGTGACTTTAGTCCTACTGATTACCCACATCTTTTAAAAATTTAAAATGAGGATATAATTATTGAAAAATTGGTTAAAATGTGCTTAAATCGCCTTTCAAACCGAGCTTTGGTCGCCTAATGTCACAGCCTGACTACCTGAAACTCTTATTCCTAGCGAGGGACTTAAGTCCCTCGCTAGGAATAAATGCCTTGATTATCAGTTATTTATATAATTGTGGGTAATCGATAGGACTTAAGTCACCTGCTAATAGAAAGGAATTTTCGCCTTTGTTGGTGTTTTTACGGGGTCGCCTAGACCAACAAATTCAAGCGTCAGCAATACTTCAAAGAAACAATAAAATCAAACTATGAAGTTGATAAGCTACTGATGCTTAAGTTGTTGACAAAAAACACTAACAAAGACTAAGGATAAAACTTATAAAGTCATGGCATGAGTAATTTTATTAATCAACTAATCTTCAAAGCATTAGCATACGATTCCTCAGGCATTGATGTTGGGAAAAATACTTTAAGTCCCTCGTTAGTTTGTTCAAATTTTAATGCCTGCTTGGTCGATAATAATACTACCTGATTAATTTTTGAGGAACGATACGGGCTATTTGCTCCAAGACTTTTAATAAGCACTTCTCCTGTCGTTGGCCATCCCATCACCGTGGCAAATAGGTATTCACCCTTTACTACAAAGCGAATATCCTTATCAGTAAACGGCTTGCCTTTGCCTTCATTAAAGCCCTGAGCACTTAATGCCGCTGCTCCTTCTTGTGCAGGGCCTTCGCCAAAGATTTTCCAAGGGCGTGTACCATAAATACTTTCTCCGTTCGCTCTCATCCATATGCCTACGTCCTCCACTACTTTACGTTCCAACTCATCAATAGAACCATCTCCACGCAAAGGAATATTAAGCATAAGGTTACCATTTTTACTGACTACATCAATCAATGTATGGATAACCGTTTTGGCAGTTTTATAGCCCTTGCGGTCGTAAAGTTCACGATTATAGTGCCAGTCGCCAATACAAGTATCGGTTTGCCACGTAAATGGTTCGATATTGTTGCTTTGCCCTCTTTCTATGTCCCAGATGATGGCCTTACGCTGATTTTCATCCAAGATTTTACCATTAATTACTCCTGTCAGTTTACCCTTATCTTTAATACTTTTATTATATAAGTGAGCAGTAATTCGTAAGCCAACATCACTAATAGGCCACATTGGCAATTGTGAATCATCAAAATAGACAAGGTCTGGACTGTATTTATTGATTAAATCTATCGTCCTGTTATAAAACTTCTCGATATAAGCTTGGGTAGGAACAGCGACACCATTACCCCAATTCCATTGTCTGTGTATCATGCCATTGTCCAGACTATTTTCGCTCAATGGATGGTTTTGTGCATAGAGTTCCTGTGGGTCTAACCCTTCCCACCATTTTCCCTTGCCATCCTGCTTAGTAAGTTTACCGTCGTAAGGTACACCAGCATAAGGCCCGTTTTTATCAGCCCTTTGGGCAGTTTCAAACCAACTCCAAGCATGGGCGGCGTGTACGCTTACTCCGAAGGGCAAACCATTTTTCTTGGCTGCTTTTGCCCAGCCACCAATGATGTCTTTCTTAGGACCTACCTTAGTAGAATTCCAGTTTTTCTGATATTTGCTATCATATAGGTCAAGGTTATCGTGGTGATTCGCCAAAGCCATAAAATACTGCGCACCACAGTTTTTATAAAGCGACACCAATTCTTCAGGATTCCACTGCTCGGCTTTCCAAACATTGATAACGTCTTTAAAACCGAAAACCGAAGGGTGACCATATTTTTCAAGATGGTACTTATATTTTCGGTTACCTTCCATGTACATTTCTCTAGCATACCAATCGCCTGCTTCTGGCTGACATTGCGGACCCCAGTGTGCCCACATCCCAAATTTTGCATCACGGAACCAATCGGGTGTTTGGTAACTTTGAAGAGATTCCCACGTAGGTTTAAATGGACCAGAAATGATAGGTTCTAACCCTTTGTGGTTTTCAGCGAAAGGCAAGATATTGTTAGCAAAGCTTTTGGATGCCAAAAGACTAGGTATCCCTAAGGCAAAACCTTGGAGAAGTTTTCTTCGATTCATGTTAAACGTTTTTTCGGTTTAATCTTGTTTTACTTGACACCTACAAATTTATCAGCTACGAATTGTTATTTTTTTGCATAAATTTGACAGATTTTTGCACAATTCCGACTATTGCTTTTCAAAACCTTATAGGGTATGACATACCTTTGTGTGTAAAGCCATCCAATTATTCACATTCTTGAAGGCAAGATAAGCATATAAATATATCGGGTAGCCGATTCATCATTAAGAAGCTGTTTAAGCTTTCCGTTTCTGAGGTGAAAGTATTGTATTTTTGAATTGATTTTTTCAAAATTTGCGAAGCATAGCATCGCTACGTTGAGTAAATTTTGGAACAAGCTATTCTAAAAGACTTAGTTTAACCCGAAAGGGAAGTTTAAACAGCTTCTAAATCTAAAGTGTATAAGCGAAGATGTTAATCAGAAACTATTTTTCTTTACTCAATGTAGACTATGTTAAACTGGATACTAGTTGGAACTTTAATAATGTAATTAGTCCCTATTATCGTTTATATTATATCGATGGGGGAGAGGGTACGATTTCAAACGCTGAGACCACTATTCACTTAAAAGCGGGACATCTATACCTTATCCCTAGTTTTACATTGTGCAACCTTACTTGTAACAATTTTCTGAGCCAGTATTTTATCCAATTTTTTGAAGAATCCCCAGATGGCTTATCGCTCTTTACGCATTCCAGAACAGTGATGGAGCTAGAGGTAACTGCGACAGATATTGCTAATTTTCATCGGATTCTAACCATTAATCCCGGACGAGGTATCAACAGATCTGACAACCCGAAGGTGTATGAAAAGGATATTTTTTATAAGGAATACCAGCAATTGAACAACCTACAAAGCATTTCAATTCGCTATGAAACCCAAGGAATTTTGTTTCAATTGATTGCACGATTCCTTGCTCCGCCTGCTTTCAAATACAATCAAATAGATGTTACTCCGTCAGTGGTAATGGATGCTATCAGCTATATTCAACTAAATATCAATCAACCGCTCACCGTCAGTCATCTAGCCAATCGTGCCAATTTGAACGTAGATTATTTTTCAAGAATATTTCATCAGAGTTTGGGTAAAAGCCCTATCAAGTATATTCTTGAAAAACGCATTGAACGGGCACAATACCTTATCACTACGACCAATAAACAAATGAGCGATATTGCGTTGGATACAGGCTTTGATAACCTACAATATTTCTCAAGGATTTTTAAAAGAATCACGGGGCTGACACCTGGAGAATATAGGAATCAGAGTTGGAGAATGGGGTTTTTGTAGATTTAGACTAGAGGACGTAAGACACAAGATTCTAGACACAAGACTTTAGACGGAAGGCACAAGATTTTAGTTGTGCTAATCTAAAAATCTCTGTAAATCAGCGTATCAAATCAGCGAAAATCTACGGGTTAAAAAGATATAAGATTTGAAAGTGTCAAGTAAAGCGTCACTAGTACTCACCTACGAACATCTACTCGCTACTCAAAATACCCTTCGGAACATTTCGAATAGCAAAGTTGCATTCTAAGAATACCTGACGCACTACGCCAAGCAGGTGTATTTATTATTAATAAAACACTCGCTACTCGACTTGTTCTGAAAGGCAAGTCGAGGATGGATACAAAGGATGTTAATCCTATATAATGACATATATTAATGGATTTCACCAACCCTGTAGTCAGTATACATAAAATACCTTTTTCGTAAGCTATAAATAAATATCCTTCAAAATTTAGCGAGTTTCATCTTCAGGATTTTTATTATCAAATATTCACAAAAGCATTTGTAAACTTTTTTTCTAATGTAAGGCATAAAAATCTCCTTATAAATAAAAGTTAGTTATTTCCCCTCAACGAAGCATTCCTCTTAAACATAAGAAAAGGCTGAAAGTTTGATTTGTTTTAAAATATTTTTTCAAATTAGTTACCCATCTATTTAGGTGGTAAATAATGAAAAAAGACTAATTCAAATTTAAAACTCACAAGCAATAAATTATGTCAAAAATTACTCGAAAATTTAATAAATGGATATGGGCTAAACTCATCGATTCAAATGGTTATCATAAACTTAGAATTTATAATACTCCTTTTGGTATTTATTGGATTCTGAGATGTAGTTATTGGACAGCAGGTTATTCTCAGTTTTTCTCAATGGGGCGATTTTACATCCGCCTTCGTAAACGATTTAAAATTTAATTTATATGAATTATTTGATATACAGATTTTTATACAATCAGTTTTTCCTAAATGTAGAAGGAATAAAGCTTTTCGCAAACAGATGTATAAATAGGTACATAAACAAACAAGCTCTTAATAAAGCAAATACATTAACTGCATATGTAGCTATAATTAAAGAAGAACGCGCAAAAGCCAATGCAGAATTTTTAGCTTGTGAACAATTAGATAGAATGGATGATGGAAGCTTTATGATAAAACAGAAAAAAAACAGGAGCTCAAAAATAGCTGTGTATTTCATGATTTTATTTGAAATTTTTTTAAACTATGTTTCTACATTAATATTTATTCAAGGGGATGGATTATTGTTTGTTATTGTTCGATGGGGATTAGCTATTATTTTAGCATTAGCAGCCATGTTGTCAACGGATGCACTACTAAGCAATATTTTGCCAGAGGAATCTGTTAGGGTGAAAGGTAAAAAAATAGAAAATGATGATACTGAAAATTATAAGAACATCTCAACAAAGAAAAGAATGATTAGCCTATTTATATCATCTTTATGTTTGGTTTGTTTCGAGATAGCCATTATTGGAGTGGCAAGTAAAAGAGCTTTTGACTTGGAGCAAACAAACTCTGGGGTAATGTTTTTTGGCTTCATTCTCTTATCAGTAGCTCTACCTATTTTAGCAGGGTATTTTAAATGGAATTCAGAACACCATGGGAAGCTATATCAAAATTCTTTAAAATATTATAAAACAAAAAACACACTACACATCCTAAACTTAATACTGACGGGCGATATGAAGGATGTAAAAGACGTAATTGATATTAGTATCAAAAAAGCTTGGAATACATTCAGTACATTTCAACTTTATAAAGAAAACTATAATAGAAAGAATAATATTCCTGATGAAGTAATAGAAGGTCGCTATTTTTCAGACATTGAAAGTTTTAAAATAGAAGCATTAAATCATTTCGGAAATGAAGTAAAAGAAATTTTGAGAGAATTGGAAACTGTTAAGAAATAAAAACAGTCTATATTATCC
>NZ_JBWKYN010000046.1:0-33560 GCF_059423785.1 Arcicella sp. GW458-12-2-14-TSB2
AAATTAATTAAAAAAAAAGTAAATAAAGTTATATTTTTAATATTTTTTCTACTACATTTGTAAAGGCTTAAATGCCAATATCCAAAAACAATCTTAAAAATTAATGAAACGCATAGTTGTTACAACATTCATTGTTGGACTTCTTGCTACTTCATGCACTCGGGAAGTAATACAAGTGAAAGCTAATAACGACTTTCATGCAATAAATACCGAAAATCGTTCTTTTGCGATAGTTCAAGAAGTGAGTCGCCCACAGGAATCAAAGTCATCGTTAAACGAAATGGTGATTAAGGAAGAGATAGAGACGCAGATGGCAATACGAGGCTATACAGAGAGCGATAACGCAGATGTTTTAGTTTCTTATGCTATTTATGATAAAAATATCAGTATGCAAGATGTAAAAAAAGTATATGTAAATACTTCTTTACAGCACGAAACACTTGATGTATACCGAAAAAGCTTGAATAATGGCACATTAATCATTACGATGATTGACAAAAACTCAAACAAAGTATTTTGGATGGGCTATGCTTCAAAAATTTTGAAATCAAACAAATCTTTAGCTAATAGAGATTTAAAAAATATTACCAGAGCAATTTTTGATAATTATAGAGTAACCGCCAATAATTATTTGGCAAAAAACAATTAACTATCCTCTTATACAATACCATTTAACAATGAAGCTCTGAAAACCTCGATTCTATCGAGGTTTTTTATTTTTGGGCTATTCGCTCTTTCACCAATTCAATCTCGTCTGACACATCAACTGTCGAGCTTATTCGGATTAAATCTGATAAAAGATTGCTTAGAAATTTCTGATGGGCATCTGATTGCTCATTAAACGGACGATGTGACAGCCTTTTTTTTATTTGAGTCCATTCTGCTACCAATGCTTTTAATTCTTCATCAAAATAAGTGTCTGCGAATTTTTCAAAAATATACTGCTCCGCTACTTCATTAGGGTGAATTAAATCTGCTTTATAGAAGCGATAATCACGCAAATCGTCCATCATTATTTCATAAGAAGGGAAGTATTCAACATCGCTATAATCTGTCGTTAGATAATGACAAGCTGCACGTAGGATAGATTTTGAAACCTGATTTTCGGGAATACCGTCTTTTGTATGCCTCACTGGCGAAACCGTGAGGACGATTCTCAAATTCAGATTCATTTCTTTCAATTGCTTATAAAGTATGGCAAAACTTTTACATATATCTTTTACGCTTAGTAGGTCTTTTTCAAAATATTTGCTTGGCATTTTATGGCAATTAGCTACATAAGCAGGATATTCCAAAAGCTTGTAGATAAAAGCTGTTCCGAAGGTAATAATCAGGAAATCTGTATGAAGTAATTGAGTAGATAAGCCTTTAAGATGTTTGTCGATATTATCCCTAAGCACATCCTTAGATTGAGCAAAGAATTGTGAATGAAAATCGTAATGAAACCAAGTTTTTTGATGCTCGACAAACAAGCGTTCGTCGGCTAATTGATAATCTGGAGAGAGGATTTTAAAAATCGAAAGAGGATTAAATAATGTCCCCAATGGATTCACTTCGATTTTGATCTTATTATTTTTCAACTGATTCCCAACCACATCAGCAAAGCAAGAGCCTAGCGTGATTAATTGGGAATCAATTGTAATTTTATTTTGTACAACTGGAATAGTAAAGGTTGTCCTAAATTCAGCCATATATAGCTTATTTTTGTTTTACTGTAAATGCCAATGTGTCTGCATTTACTCCAGTAAAGATACCTAGTCCATTTGTAATGGTAGTAGGTGGCGTACTAATATTTTGTGAAGTACTTCCTGTGCTATTGTACAAAGCGGCATAATCTGGGTTTACTTTCAATAATACAAGATTATGTTTACCAAAATATTGGAATTGCTGAGAACGCAACTGTGTAGTAGTTCCTTGTACAGGCTGACTTCTGAAACGTCTTGTCAAATCATTGAAATTACTTGTAGTTGGCAAGGTAATAATCAACACAGGATTAGCTTCAATGTTATCTACTACCACAAAATGGTAATCGCTATTTGGATTACTCCATGATAAATTAACATCGGTATTCTCATCAAAACCTCCACCAAAACCTCCGCCAGATGATAAGTTCAATTTAGTTCTTGCGATAGATGTAATATCCGTTTTGAAACCAACAGGTTTTGTAGGGATAATTGTACTCGCAGTTACAGCATTACCATTATAAGTGAATGACAAATTGTAAGTAACGCCTACCTTTAATTTCACCGTTGAATCAGATTTGTACACACCCGCACCATTAGAAGTTAACGAATAAGTATTGGTGCCATCCGAAATTTTGATATTTAATCCATTGATTGGAGCTTCCGTATTTGAGGTATCTTCATTATAAGCAATTTCTTTTTTCACCGATAAAGAAATTGGCTTTCCTGCTACTAAATACGCTTCAACAACGGGTCTTGCACCCCCTTCGATAAAGTTTGAATCTTTATCACAAGCCACAATCCCTAACAATGAAGCAAAGATTATGATGGCCAAAAGGTTATTTTTTGATGATATAAATTTGATATATGATTTCATTTGTCGTTTTTAATTTAGCCTCTTTGTCTCCAAAATCTATGAGCCAAAGAAAATCTTATTTACTTAAACTTATAGCTAAAAGTAAGATTCGGAGTAAAGCCCAAATAGTTTACATCAGTGATAGACAAGTATTTGTTACCTGTAGTTTCGTCTGTAATAGTCTGGTATTTTTTGTACCAAACGTTTGTTCTTCCATAAACGTTAAACACTGAAAGACCAATACTACCATGTCCAAAATTATAGGTTGCCGATACATCTAAACGGTGCGATGCAGGTAAGCGATTACCATTAGTGATAGATGGGTCTGTAAAGTCTTTTTCTGTCCCATCAAGTAATTTTACTGTATATCCTCCTACAATTGAAGTATAAGGTTTTCCTGAGGCATAAATCCAAGTAGCGGCTAAATCCCAACGTCCCAATTTATAAATATTGACAGACTTAAATTCATGTCTTACGTCAAAGTTTGAAGGGAATGAGTTAGCAGAAAACTGTGCAATGTATTTATCCGAATGAGCAAAAGTATAACCTACCCAACCAGTATAGTCACCGAACTTCTTCTGAACCAAAAAATCAATACCTTTTACTTTACCAGTACCATTAAAGAATGTTTCGTTAGCAATTAAACCACGACCAATCTGTGGAGCAAAACGAAGCGTATAACGAGTATCATTCTGAATATCTTTGTAATATCCTTCAACATCAAACAGATAATCATTCAATTCATAACTCAATCCAAATATATAATGTGTTGAAGAGGTAACAGGCAAGTAAGAATCATTAGCCAATACCCAGAAATTACGGCTACCATTAGAAATATCTTCTCTTTCAACTTGCTTCGCAAATTGATAATAAATACCCCAAGCTCCTTTGAATTTCAAACGGTCGTTTACTGCATAAGTACCTGATAATCTTGGTTCAAAATAGTTTTTACGAGTAACATCAAAATAGTTAGCTCTGATACCTCCTTTTAAAACAAGTTTGTTATCAAATAATTTTAATTGGTCTTGCAAGTACGCTGTTAACAAACTTCCTTTATCATTTTTAGCAATAATAACTGTCGTATCATTTTGGCTATTTGAATATTGAATATTCAGCCTTGTAGCTTGGATACCAAAAGCCAACTGATTGCTCTTAGAAGTATTGTATTCAATATCAGTTTTAGCAGAAAAGTCTTTTAAGTCATTACTTTCAATAGAGCCAAATTTAACGGTAGTTGTTTCATTATTTCTTACAAAAGTATTTTCACTTGTGTTATCTCTTCCACTGAAGAAGTTAGAATAACTAATCAAGGTGTTTGTATAGAATTTATCACTCCATTTTTTAGACCATTTCAAACTTGTCCCTGTATTACCCCATTTAGAAAGGTCGGTGTTGTTAAATCCGCCACCTCCACCAAATGGTAGGCCTAAATTCTGAGAGTTATCTAAATAATCATCTCCATTATAGATACTCAAACTTATATTCTCATTCTCTGATGGTTTGAAAGTTACTTTACCATTTAAGTCATAAAAATATGATGTGGCTGTTTGTGCACTTTGTGACCTTCTAAAACCTCCGCCAAAACCTCCGCCTTGAGTACTAGTAGTACTTGAGTTAAAGGTATTAAAGATTTTATTATACAAAGGACCTGCCCATGAACGACGACCTGCTACTGAGAAAGTTATCTTTTTATCTTTAGTAACTGGCCCTTCCGCCCATACATTCGCACTGATTAAGCTTAAATCTCCACCAAAATTAAATTCTCTTTTATTACCATCTTTACTGGTAATTTCTACCACAGATGAAATTCTTCCTCCAAATTTGGCATCAAAACCACCTTTATAAAGCTGAACGTCTTTGATTGGATTTGAGTTGAAAGCCGAGAAGAACCCGTAAAGGTGATCTACATAATAAACGGTAAATCCATCATAAAGCACAAGGTTTTGGTCGGGCGTACCACCACGCACATACAAACCAGAAGAAGACTGGTTGGCAGCACTAATCCCCGGCATCAACTGGAAAGAACGGAAAATATCTTTTTCCCCAACGTTTGGTAATTTAGCGATGTTACGGGGAGTCATTTTAAACATACCGATAGTTTCGGCAGCTTTCAACACCTCTGTTTTTTCACCTTTTACTACCACTTCATCTAATTCAGTATTATCAGGCTCCATTTCGATGGTAATACCACTAATAGGCGCATCTGGAACGAGTTTAATTGTAGTAGTTACATAACCAATATAACTCAAAATTAACGTAGTCGTATCTGTGGGAACTTTCAAGAGTGTAAAATAACCATCCACGTTGGTTTGTGTACCCGTTTTCTTACTCTTAATCATGATATTCACGAAGGGAAGCGGCTCAGCAGAACGTGCATCAAGGATTTTACCCGTGAAGGTAAAGTCAAATTTAGTAGCTGGTTTTAATGCAGCCTGACGACGAGTTGTTTGTGGAATAGCTTCAATCGCAGGACGATTAACAGAAAGTTGCGGAGTAGTACCATTTGTACTTGGAGCCTTGATGGCAGCATCAGCAATAGCAGGTGCAGGCACTGCTGAGTTACCACCATAATAAGTACCACTATTATAGCTACTCTTTATATACACCTTCTGTGTTTTAGGAACAATATGCACTATTTGGTTATCATCCACATAGAATTTCAGACCCGATCCTTTTAAAAGTCCTCTCATTCCAGTTTCTAATGTCATATTATCAAACCAGTAACTTGCATATAAACCTTTAATTTTAGTGGGGTCATAAATAAATTTAGCGCCTGATTTTGCTTCTAAGTCTGCTAGAATTTCAGCTAAGGGGCGATTATTATAGAATTCATCTTTGATAGTAATCCCAGTAGTTGTTGTAACCTGCGAAAATACCTTCACTGAGAATAGTACTAAAGTGGTTAATAGAAAAAGTTTTTTCATGAAATACAGTTGGTTAATCCGAAGTACAAAGTTAGGGCAATCTTCTCATAAATTGCCACATACTTAAGAATACATCAAATAGACCTCTATTATTGTGGAATAGTTGCGTTAAAAATTGTTAAAAGCCTATGATTTGATATGAAATCGAGAAATGTGTATACTTATTGACCTATGATTTTGAAAAAGCCTTCAGAATAACTTTCGCTGATTGGAATTTGAGCATTGCCAATTTTAATCTTTAAATTTCTGATAGATTCTATTTTATCAAGTGAAACAATAAAAGATTTGTGTACTCTAAAACAATCGGGAGTAGGCAATTTCTCCTCGATGGCTTTCATCGTCATTCTTGTTACGATGGGCTTGGTAGAAGTAGAAATATAGATTTTAATATAGTCTTTTAATCCTTCAATATAAGTAATTTCTGATACCCTGATTTTTACCAGCGAATAATCTGCATTCACAAAAATGGCAGAGATTTTATCTTCATGAATTTCTTCTGAAACCTGAGGTTTGTTTTTTAAAGTATATAGTTCAAAAGCTTTATTAACAGCTTTTAGGAATCGCTCAAAATCAATAGGCTTTAGGAGGTAATCTACCACATCTAACTCAAATCCCTCTAATGCATACTGTTTATAAGCCGTTACAAAAATCACCATCGGCTTATTTTTGAGGCTATGTAAAAACTGCACACCAGTGATGCCTGGCATTTGTATATCCAAGAATATCAAGTCTATTTCTTCATTTTGCACAACTTCGATGGCATCAAAAGCATTTTTACAACGTTTTACCAATTTCAAAAATGGTACTTTGTTGATATTATCCTCAAGTAAATCAAGGGCTAGATTTTCATCATCTACGGCAATACAATTAAGCATAAGCAATTTTATTTATTACAAGATTTATCCTAAAATAGGATAAAATCATGTCTTATCTAACATCAAAGATACTCTTTTTGTTGATTGTAACATTACAAAAACTAATTAAGCCTCATCATCTTTACGAATAATGATGAGCTTTATTTTGTAATAATCAGCCTCGTCTTTAATAATTAATTGATGGTTCTCTGGATAAAGTAATTCTAATCTTCGTTTTACATTAGTCAATCCAATACCCGAAGCATCATCCTTTTTTTCCTGAAATTGACGATTCACCTTATTACTTACTTCAAATGTCAGGCTGTTTTTTTCTGTAGTCAATACAATATCAATGGTTGGATTGACAATCATACCCACCCCATGTTTAAATGAGTTCTCTACAAATGGAATCAATAACATGGGTTCAATCGTTTGGTTTTTATCTAATTCCCCCACCTGAAAATTAATAGCAATATCGTCTCCAAAGCGTAATTGCTGTAGTTCAATATAAGCTCTGAGGTATTGATATTCCCTTTCTAAGGTCACCATAGCATCATCAGATTCATACAGCATATAGCGCATCAAATCTGATAGTTTTACGACTACAGGTTCTACTTTTTCTGGTTTTCTTCTTGAGAGTGAAACAATACTATTTAATACATTAAAAATAAAATGCGGGCTAATTTGAGAGCGTAAAAAGGATAGTTCAGACTTTAGTCTTTCGTTTTCTTGTTCTTTTTTAGACTTTTCGTCTTCCATGCTATCTGATACAATCCGATATGACGTACTGATCGCTAAAAAGAAAAGCAATTGAAAGGTAAAACCCGTTTTGGGCATTGTCCGTGCATTAAAGAAGGTATTTTTAATAATTCCGTTTAGAAAAAACACCGCAACTATCAAACAAACAATAGAAAGCAAATACCATCCAATGCCTTTAACTTTTAAAATCTTGGGAATCAAAAAATTGCTATTCAGGTAAAAAAATGGAATATTCAATAAGGTAAAGACTGCAAAGAAAATAGTAATCGATACCCTTGGTGGTGGCGGCGGACGGTGAATAATTACTCGAGGGGGTTCAGCATTTTGTGCTTGGAGTATAAACGGTAATGCCAACATAAAAGCCCAAAAAGCAATATGAAGAAATATAATCTGATATTTTGATAAATTATTTTTTGTCATTTTAGACATTTATTTATTAGCAATTACTCCTTAAAAAAAGCCTTATAAAAGAGAGACTTAGACAAATTTAATTAAAGATAAACTGTTAAAAAATATAATGGTATATTCCGTAAATTTGTGCAGACCATTCACCTCATAAAAGCGACCATTGAAAATTAGATATGCTTTTTAGTAAAAACGATAATCAAATACAGGAATGAAGAAATTAATCATCACCGCAGTTGCTTTTTTAGCATTTGTCCATATTGGCTATTCTCAAGAAAAACCAGCAAAAGCTGTTAAGGGACAAATCAGCAAAATAAAAAAAGAGGTAGCGTTAGAAGAAGGCAAAGACCCTATTTGTAAAATGCACGTAGAAAAAGATGCCAAACATACTTCTACTTATCAGGGCAAAAAAGTAAGTTTTTGTAGTGTAGTTTGTAAAGAAATGTTTGATAAGAATCCCGAAAAATATGCTGTTAAACATTAAGAGCAATAATATTCGTGTTAGTAATTTTGTTATATTTGTTTAACATCTCTTTTGTATAGTTTCTGACCTTAGTACTACTTAATCTATGAACAAAAAATTAAAAGTAATGATGCTTGAGGCTGAAAAGAAAGTATATGAGCAAGTCTTAAATAGCCAGCAAGTCTTTCTTAAGGCAGCCGAAATAGACGAATTACTTGACTTAATCTTAGAAATTAACAAACAGTTAGCTGAACTCAAAAAACAATATTTGTTATGAAGCCTCTTGAAAAACTCAGCGCTATTTTCTTAAAGATAGATAATGCTCGAAATCCTTCGGAAATTGAAGCTTTAGGTAATGAAGTTGATATAATATTGAAAGAAAATAATGAGCAACCAATAGAAGGAGTTGCTGATTTATTATTAGAACGAGCTAAATTATTGAAACAAAAAATAACATTGATGAGTCATGACTTTGAGGCAAAATTGGTTCAATAAATGAATTCTGATTAAAAACATCCTCTAAAAAATAAATATTTATTTTTTAGAGGATGTTTTTTGTTATCCAACAAAACTAAACTTCCATTTTAGTCCAAACAGCTCCTGCTGCATTCGATTTCAGAACGGTATCAATAAACACCATTCCACGTAAACCTTCTTCAATACCCATAAAATCATGGATTGCTGGGTCGTAGCCAGACGAACTAGCAGACTCTCCTTTTAAACCACCTGTTGCATTTTTCTGAGCCTCTTCTCCCCATCTTGCTCTCAGTGCATAGCTAAAGTTTCTATAAATATTTGCAAATGTTTCGATGTATCCTTCTGGGTGTCCTGCTGGTTGACGAGTATGTGCCTGAGCCGCTTTTGAAAGATTACCCACACCAGTACGAATAATTCTAGAACCATTTTCTTGGTTAGTCAAAATCAATGTATTAGGCTCCATTTGTTTCCATTTCAAACCACCAAACTCTCCATATACCCTAATGTTCAAATCGTTCTCTTCACCATTACAGATTTGCGAGTTGTGCAAAATTCCTTTCGCGCCGTTATCAAAACGTAAAAGCATATTAGCATCATCATCAAGCTGGCGACCTTCTACAAAAATCGTTAAGTCAGCACAAATCTCTGTGATCTTTAAGCCTGTGATATATTCTGCCAAGTTTTCAGCATGCGTACCAATGTCTCCTACTCCGCCTGCGGCACCGCTTCTAGCAGGGTCAGTTCTCCAAGCAGCCTGTTTTTGACCAGTAGCTTCAACTAATTGTGCCAACCATCCCTGTGGATACTCTACGATTACCTTACGGATTTTACCAATTGCTCCTGCTTTGATTAATTCACGAGCTTCTTTAACCATTGGATAACCCGAATAGTTATGCGTCAACGCATAAATCAATCCTGATTTTTCAATAATATCTTTTAATAAATAGGCTTCTTTTGAATTTAAGGTAGCTGGTTTATCTGATACCACATGAAAACCATTTTCCAATGCCATCTTGGCCGCAGGGAAATGAACATGGTTTGGAGTAACAATAGAAACGAAGTCCATTCTTTCTCCTTCGGGAAGTGCTTTTTCAGCCAAAATCATTTCTTCAAATGAACCATAAACACGGTCTGGAGAGAGATAAAGAGCCTCACCTGTCGCTTTTGATTTAGCTGGGTCAGAACTAAATGCTCCGCAAACCAATTCAATTTCGCCATCCAATGCCGCACCACGGCGGTGAACAGCTCCGATGAAAGCTTCTAAGCTTCCACCAATCATACCCATTCTAACTTTTCTTGCCATTTTTCGTATCAATCAGTCGGTAAGTAATTATTTATGAATTTTATTTATCACAAATTTACCGCATAGTATTTTAATTAAATCCTTTCTTGTGATAAAGTAAGTACAAAATTTCATAAAAATACTGATAAGAACTTACAGAGAATCTCGAAAAAAATTCGTTTTTTTGATAGATTTTTCTCTGATGATATTTCACAAAACCAAGATTTCTAATTTATTTAACACTTTTTTAATCCCTAATCAACTATGTCTCAAATCGTTAACCGCGACAAGCTTTTCCTAGGAAGTTGTTTTGCCTTAATAACCACTGCAATGGCTTTCGGTATCCGCGCCGGTGTTCTTACTCAACTTGGTGCAGAATTTCAACTTTCATCACAAGAACTAGGTTACGTAAATCAAATGGCTTTTTTGGGCTTTCCAATCGCTATGATTATTGGTGGTCCTTTATATAATGCACTTGGCCCTAAAAAAATCATCTGGGTAGCCTTCTTTACCCACGTACTTGGTCTGGTTATGACTATTTTTTCTGGTGGATTCTGGACTTTATTAATCTCAACATTCTTTGTTGGATTTGGTAACGGAACCGTTGAAGCCGCTTGTAATCCGATGATTTCTGACATGTATGAAGGGAATGAAAAAACCAAAATGTTGAATCGTTTTCACATGTGGTTTCCTGGAGGTATCGTAATCGGAAGTCTTCTTTCTCAATTCATGACTTCTGCTAACATGGGTTGGCAATTACAAATTGGAGCTATTTTGATTCCAGCTGTAGGCTACGCATTCTTATTCTTCGGACAGTCATTTCCTGCTAGTGTAGAGGAAGGTGCTGCATCGACTGGAGAAAACCTAAAATCTATGTTATCGCCTTTATACCTTTTCATGTTAGCTTGTATGGCTTTAACAGCTATTTCTGAGTTCGGCCCTGAGCAATGGATTGGTCCAGTACTTGGTAAAGCAGGTGCAAGTCCAATGATTATCTTAGCGTTAGTAACAGGCTTAATGGCAGTAGGTCGTTATTTTGCTGGTCCTATTGTTCACTCAATCAATCCGACAGGTGTATTATTAGCGTCGGCAATCTTCACAACTATTGGTGTAATCCTATTGAGCCAAGCAACAGGTGGAATGGTTTACGTATCTGCTGTAATTTTTGCGGTAGGCGTATGTTATTTCTGGCCAACAATGATTGGCTTTGTAGCTGAAAACTTACCTAGAACTGGAGCATTCGGTCTTTCAATTATGGGTGGTATGGGAATGTTTTCTACTTCTATTTTCCAACCAATTATTGGTTCTTGGATAGATGACGAAAAAGTAAAAGCTGCTGAAGCTGGACTTACTGGCGACATTGCTGAATTAACTGCCGGACAGGCAACACTTGTTAACATGACGATTTTTCCTGCTATCTTGATTTTTGCATTCATAGGCTTGTATTTCTATATGCGTAAACGTACTCCTGCATATAAATAAAAAGTTTTATCGTTATATCAAAAACAAACCCCACAAATACTTGTTATTCTGTGGGGTTTTTCTTTGTCATTTTCCCGACTTTTACAAAACAATAAAAGGTTAATATTTATGCATTCATAAATTTGAAACTAATGCTAAAAATCGGAAAAAGGTTACTCATTGTCTATCTCACTATTTTTGTCATCTCACAAATATTGTCTTCTTGCTTTAACTTCAAAATGAGTCAAAAAGCAATAGATGCATCTTTCTCGGGTTTGAAGAACAAACCAATACAACATCAAATTGATGTACAAGGAATAAAAATGAATTATGCTGAAATTGGAAATGATAGCCTCCCAGTAGCTTTTTTTGTACATGGTTCTCCGGGTTCATGGACAGCCTTTATTGATTTCATGAAAGACACTTCTTTGTTGAAAAAAGTAAAAATGGTTTCGGTAGATAGAATTGGTTTTGGAGATTCAGATTTAGGAGAAGGTGAAAAATCTTTACAAAGACAAGTAGCATTATTAAAACCGATTGTAGCCCATGAAAAGCGTTTTGGAAAAAAAATCATCCTAATTGGGCATTCCTTGGGTGGCCCAGTAATTGCCCGAATGGCGATGGATTATCCTGAATTGATTGATAATCTGATCATTGTAGCAGGTTCTATCTCACCAGACTTGGAACCTAATGAGAAATGGTTCAGGATTCCGATGACATTTAAACCGATTAGTATTTTAATTCCTGCATCTTTTCGTGCTTCTAATGATGAAATCTTATATTTGAAACCAGAATTAGAAAAGATGTTACCTTTGTGGAAAAATATTCGCCAACCTGTTATCGTAATTCAGGGTGGAAAAGATATGTTGGTCAATCCACAGAACGCTGATTTTGCGGAGAAAATGTTGGTCAATTCTGCTAAAGTAGAGATTGTTAGGATAGATACCATGAATCATTTTGTGCCTTGGTCGCATCCATTTTTAATTAAGAATGCCATTTTAAAAGATTTGTAAAAACAGCTTTGAGCAGTGAGATTTGAGCTATTAGTTTCACTGATGTCATGACTTGAAGTCATGACATCAGTTGTGCATAACGAAGTCAAAAGCTCATCTCTCAAAGCTTATAGCTCAAAACTAAAAATATGAAATTAAGAGTAGGACAAGGCTATGATGTGCATCGCCTTGAAGAAGGAAGAGATTTTTGGTTAGGTGGTATCATCATTCCACATACCCACGGTGCGGTTGGGCATTCGGATGCTGATATTGTTTGCCATGTAATTTGTGATGCTTTATTGGGTGCTGCCAATATGCGAAATATAGGTTATCATTTTTCCGACAAAGACCCTCAATATAAAGGGGTGGATTCTAAGGTTTTGGTAAAAAGAGTACTAGAAATGATTCGTGAAGCAGGTTGGGAAGTAAACAACCTTGATGTAACAGTGATTTTACAAGAGCCCAAACTGAATCCACATATTCCAGCCATGAAAACCTGCTTAGCAGCAGTAATGAATATCCCAGAAGAAGATTTAGCTATCAAGGCTACAACATCCGAACACATTGGCTTTGTAGGGCGTGGTGAAGGCATTGCAGCACAGTGTGTGGCTTTGATTTGTAAGGAATAGATTGAATTGAAACTATTAAACAGAATAAAATGCTGCCATAGACAACTATTTGTAAAAAAGTTTTATTTTTAATAAAAATTAATTTACGATGACAGAATCAACAATTAAGCCTCCACTTTCAAATGTTCAATTAGAGCTATTAAAACTCTATGCAACAGGTGTATCCGATGAAACATTATTAGAATTAAAGAGGACAATGGCAAAGTTTTTCTTGGATAAAGTGCGTCAATCAGCCGATAAAATTTGGGAAGATAAGGGATACACAGATGCTCAAATGCAAGCAGTAGATTAGCAGTATGAAGGTCGTATTAGATACAAATGTAATATTAAGAGCTATCTCAAGTAAATCTGAATATGCTATGCTGATTGATGAATTGTATATACAAAGCTACTCAGCATTGGTAAGTACAGAAATTCTATTGGAATATGAGGAAAAAATAACGCAATTTTTCAATAAGGATGTCGCTAAAAACTTCCTTGACTTCTTAATAATCTTACCAAATGTGGAAAAAGTTGAAGTCTTCTTTCAACTTAATATCATTCAGTCTGACGCTGATGATAATAAATTTGTTGATTGCGCTTTTGTTGGGAATGCCCATTATATTGTAACTGACGACAAACATTTTAATATCCTAAAAAAGCTTGACTTCCCTAAAATACCTGTAATTACTGCGGAAAATTTTAAGCAATTATTAGCTTAAACAATTATTACTCTCTCTATTTCAAATATTAAGCAAAGCTTGACTTTAGCTATCAAGAGTATTCACCATGTAATAATACCCTTATTACTTCGTGATTTGTATTCTTTCTTACTCCTTGCAAACCAGCAAAACATTAATAAATACGCTGCCCAAAAGTCAGCAAATTATTATCTGGGTCTAGGATTGAAAACTCTTTTTGTCCCCAAGGTTTTAGTGCTAAATGTCCTGCTGGATGAATGCTTGTTTTAGTGTCTAAAAATGTTTGGTACAATTGGTCAATATCATCTGTTCTGATATATACCTGACCATAGTTTTCTTTGGGGTCTATTGCTGTAAACTCAAAAAAGTGTATTTGAATATTGTCTTTTTGTACCATCAAGTAGCCCTCAAAATCAGCACTACCAAATTCTTGAAAGCCTAATTGATTTACATAAAAATCCCGTGTAATTGCTTTATTACGCATGGGGAGTTTTGGATTGATTTCTGTAAGCATATTTTTAATTGTTGAATATTTGCATTTGCAGACAGAGTCTGCATTTTATTTATCGTTCCAAGTCGAAAAAGACTTGGAAAAGCGAGGGAAGCTACAGGCTATTTATTGTTACACATAGCGGAAAGAATTAGAACAGCGAGGGATACTCTTATCATCTTCTTTTTATATATTTTCAGTATTTTTTTGCTTTCGCTCTTTTTCTATGCTGCTTGTTTTTATTTGAATCTACGATTGTCGTAATACTATCGTTCTCAATAATTGCATGAAGCGTTCCGTCTGGATTTACAATTGCTTTGGTATTACCATTACCAATAATAATGGTTTGCGTTCCATCAGGATTCTCGATTGTTTTAATAGTCCCGTTGCCAATAACTGTGGGTTGTCTCCTTTGTGGTTTCGTTATTGTTTTAGTAATAGCGTTGTCGTTGTCAATAAGCGTAGAATGCGTTCCATCAGGATTCACGATTGTCTTGATAGTACCTTCGCCAACAACTTGTGAATGCGTTCCATTAGGATTCACAATTATTTTAGCACCACCGTTATCAATAAGTATTGAATGCGTACCGTCTGGATTTACGATAACCTTGTGAGTTTGTGAATATCCTTCAAATGCAAATACCCCAAACAAAATGATTAATATTTTTTTCATAGTCGTTTTTATTGTAAAACTTAAGCATTAAAACTAAGGCAAACACATCAATACGTGAATACTTTATAACCACTTTTTCCTTGCCATTATATACGTCTCCACGAATAATTTAAACTATCTTAACAAATTTCGAGCGGGACGCTCTTCCATGTTTTAGGTCTTAGGAGAGCCTAAGACCAGTTGGAGACTTGGAACAGCAAGAGAAAATTTACTAATAAACAATAAGCAACGAGAGTAAAAAAGGATTATTTTGCCAAACCTATATATGGATAGGTTTATTTTTTGTTAATTTATTCCTTGTTTGCTTCGTTATTTGTATTATCTAAATCTAGTCCAGTATATAAATTATAAGTTTCTGCATTATAAATTTCTTCGTCTTCTAGTTGTTTTAGTTTTCTTAACCAATAAAACCCTCCGAATGGAATTCCAATTGTCCAAACTGTACCAAGATATCCCCCTACCATATAGCTTACTCCAAAAAGTATTTGAAAGCTTATAAGATTGAATGAAAATCCATCAACTGCAGCATAAGAAATCGCAGGTACGTTGAAAAATAGAACCGCTAAATATTTCAACCATTTTTTTGGCAAGCTACTTTTCTTGATTTTACGAACTACATAAATGTTGAATAATAAAACAGTCAAAGGGATAACACTCAATAGCCAAAAGATTAACATATTTGGTTTAGGCTTTTTTATATCAAGCGCTTTAATGATTATTATCTTTTTTGATTTGTCGTCAAAAAGGACTTTAAAAATACCAATATATTTGTCGTTTGAAAATTCAATTAATGCTTGTGTAGTATTGGGAGGGGTATTTTCTCTTGCATCTGTCGAACGCTTTTTTAGTGACTCGATAAGTGAGTACTCAAACTTACTTCCAAAGCTTCGTTCTAATAAACCACGAAATTCGTCTAAACCTACTTTTAGTGTATCAAGGTTTGTATTTTTGCCCATTTCACTTTCCAAAGCCATTTGTGAAATACATTTGTCATAGTCTTTTTTCATTAGAGCTTCGACAAACTCTTTTGTCTTATCTTTAAATGAAAAACTGTCATTGATAAACTCACAACTTGTCAAAAGTGCAATTATCAGAATGAAGATTGAAATTCTAAATTTATTCATATTTTTTCTATTTTTCTATAATCTCGGTAGTCTTACCCCCAACTTGCTACAAGGTCTGCATAAAAGCAATAAAATACTCACTTTAACCAATCAGGCCCTTGAAAACATTCATAATAGATACTATACTCATCGAAATTAAATAATGATATTTGAGGTACTAAAATTGATAGTTTCACATACTGGTCATAACTAACTTCATAAATCATGTAAACATGTGGGTCTTTTTTTAAATCAATTGAAAACAATTCAATTAATGTATCAGGTGATAAATTAATTTCAATACTTCGAATAAATGAACCTTCTCTACGCGTATATATACCTAACTCTCTTATTACTTTCATAAATAACTACGCTGGTCAAAGTTTGAAATTTTCTAATACCCAAGATAAGTAAACCTTATAAATCTTAAGTTGATTAATAAATATTTTGAAAAGATTTATGGATAATGCCAAAAAATGACTTGATGCCATGTCTTCAGTATTTTTAGCTATCTGCTTCCCTAAAACAAACATACAAATAGTTATCAATCACCTCCCCATTTTTAATAGATGCTTTTGGTTGGATGCTTTCTAATTGATAGCCTGCTTTTTCTAATACTCGCATAGAGGCTTTGTTGTATTCAAATATGCCAGCCCAAATTCTGATGACTTCTGGGAAATTTTTAAACACATAATCGGTCATTGCTTTTACCGCTTCAGGCATTATTCCTTTACCCCAATAGGCTTCTCCTAACCAATATCCTATTTCAGCGCTGATACGATAAATATCATTACCCAAAATAATACCAATCCCTCCTACTACCTTTCCTTCAATGACAATCGCTAAAGAATTAATGGGCTTATCTATCTTTTTGTTGGCATCTACCCACCAAACTGCATCATCATGCGTATAAGGATGTGGAAAGGAATCACGCACATTATTAAATATCTTGATATTATTAGCATGACTTACTAATGATGCTTGGTCCCCATCTTGAAAAGGACGTAATGAAAAAGCTTTGCTTTGGTAAATGTATTTTCCCTCTTCGTTCATACAGAATATTTAATAAAAAGCTCATCCCTCAAAGCTCAATGCGTATCGCTATTTTAAAAATGCAACCTCAACTGTACTTTTACTTCTGAGCGATGTGATGCTAAAATTTCTTCTAATCCTGAGCCAAAAGTAGCATCATCTCCTAACAAATCTGTTCTCGCCCAGCGAACCCAAGCATCTACATTTCGACTGACTTTGTATTTTGCCAAGAGATAATGTCGAAAGCCGTGTTGATAATATGCTGGAAAAGAAAAAGAATAGAGAACATCCTGCTCATAAAAATATTGTCGGTTATCATAATCATCTGTATTGAAATAGGCAATTCTACCAGATAATGATAACCGTCCTAAATCAGCATTTACGTCCTGCGCAATGGCAAAGCCCTTTGTCAAGCTTTGTCCTTCAAACTGAAAAGTACTGAAAGATGCCCTCGTCTGAAACTCCCATGTTTTAGACATCCTGTAGTTTATATTCGCCAGCAATGCCCTTTTACTTCTTTCTCTTACTACGGTAATTTCTCTGGTTTTTTCTTTGCCTTTATCCAGATAGGTTTCTGTAATTTTAGTATTCTCTTCTTTGTCCTCTTGTCTGAATTGTAAATAGGCTTGGAGTTTTTTAGAAGGCTGAAAAGTGATTCTTCCTAAATAATCAAAACCCGTAGTCGGTTGTTTATCGACGAGGTATCTGTACCAAGGAAAGTAAAAATAATCGAAATAAGCCGAAGCAGACCACTTTTTATTAAATGAATGCTTTATCCCGGAATAGATTCCTCGTTCATTGATATTGCGGGAATTTTCGGAAAAACCATTACCATAAAAACTATGAAAATCTTTATCATAATTTCTTAATAAAACCGATATATCAGTCCGATTACTTAGGCTTGCTAAAACACCCGTTACAGCACCAATACCGCCACTTGTCGAGCGAGCGGCCTCTCCAAAAAAATTATAATTCTGATAATTATAACTCCAATGAAGACCAGTCAAAAGATTATCTTGTCCCGAAAACTCATATTGATTATACACCTTATCGGCTTTTACCAGTGGTAAACTAAAATTGGTTTTCAATAAAGTAATCCCAGCTTGAAAAGTATTCGTTTTATTATTGAAGGTAATATCTCCTCCAAAGTTTTCTTCCATCAACGACCTTTTATCAGCAATTTCAGAAGATGTTCTATGCAACCCTGCTGTTTGTAATGAAGTAACATAATTGGCATTTGTATTTTTATCTAAAGCCAAATTCGCATCCCGATTTACTCGGGAATAAAAACCTGTCATTTCAAAAGCTTTGAATTGATAAGTAGCCGCACCTCCTCTAAAAAAATTGCTTTCCATAACCGATGTATAAGGACGAACGCCTAAATGATTTCTACGAGTAGTAAGTACCGTTTCTGAGCCCTTCCCTAAATAGAAGCCAGCAGCAGCAATCAATCCTTGACCAAACTGTAATTGATAGTCGCCTAGGTTAATATTTTTCCAATGCCCTTTATTTTGAATTTGAAAGTGAAAGGAAGTAAAATCGGTCAACTGACTTTCGCCTTCATCTTTTTCGACAGTAAAGCCAGCACTAAAATTCTTTGGCAATGAGATTTTATAACGAGCATATAATTTCATGGGCGAGCCTTCATACCTTACCTTACTCCGAGAATCAGGCTCAGTAAAGCCTTTCTTCGTTTCTACGTATTGAGTGTATCTAAGCAATAAGTACTGATTGGCTTTTTGCCAACTATCTTGAAAGTCTTTAGTCGATAGTCCATCAGCTTTTACTGTAACGAAAGGGATAAATTTATAAATAGTCGCTAAATCAAAATCAGAAATGGCTTGTAATTCATAAATAGATAGGAATTTTCCTGCTTTATCACGGTAGTTAAAGAAGGAATTGAGTTGTTTTTCAGAAAGTATGTACAAAGAAGCGAGCTCGGGGCGAGAGACAGTATTTAAATCCAGTGGATTCAGATAATTCTGGTAAAGAGATTCAAACAGGTCTTCAGAAATACCATCAACGGGATTTCCCATGATTTCCTGAATAAGGTTTCGTATATTATTTTCTTTAGTAGAATAATCCTGAGCGTTTACATGAGCATAATAAAGAATGCTCATGAACAGGAGTAGATATTTTTTCATAATAAATTGTTAAAGTGCAGTACAAAAAAATGATGCTTTGAGTAATTATTCTCAAAAGCATCATCTAAAGGACTTTATACCAACAATTTAATTATTTTTAATGAAATTTTCTAGCAACTACTTCTAAAAAATCATTAGCTTCTTCAGCAACCGAAATCCAATTGTATTTAGGTGCTAAATGTTTATTCATATAATTCTTAGCATCCGAAAGATTACTACAAGCATCTATTTTATCAATGGCATTGCTATATGCATTGATGTCACCATCAAATAATTTACCAATAAAAACGAATTTCTGATTGAGGCTTACCCCATCGGCAATGCTTTTAATAGGACGATTGAAAGCTAAATCAGCCAAAGGTGTTCCCCCCGCTACGTTATCTCTCTTCAATAAATCATTAACCGTTGGTAAATCTCCTACGAAGGTATCATTTAGGCGATCTAAGCCTGGCAATTTCATCTCCGCAGGCGTACCTTTTCTATCTATTTCAGCTTGAATTTTATCAACAGTTGGTAGCGGAGCATTTTCATCATCTAAATCATCCTCAATGTCAAAAAAAGATTGTGCTACCTTTTTAACAGGAGCTTCTTCTACGGGTCTCGCTGAAGCTTTTATAAAATCTTCTTTTTTGAAAGGTACTTTAGCTGCTAACGTTTCAAGGTACTTATCAACATTTTCAAACGCTACGTTGTCGCTAATTTCTTTTAGCCAATTCAAAGCAACAGTTACATATACTTTATCATCATTGCCCATTTTTTCGGTCATTGATTTAGCAATGTGGCTGTTAATCTTGGTATATTTTGCGAGTTGTGCTAAACGTTCTTTGGTAAGTGTAAATTCTGGAGAATCTCTTACAAAATCATCAAAGTATTTACTTGGATCAAGTAATAAAATAATGGTTTTCACAACAGCTTTCGATAACATCGGTTCAAAATGCTCTCGTTTCACCATGATATTTTGTGAAGCCGTATTCATGAAAGTCTTCAAGGCAGCTTTAACGTCGTCACTATCAAAATTAAAGTAAGGACTTTTAAAGGCTTCTGTATCAGCTTTCCATTTCTCAAACAAATCGCTTACAACAAACATATTTACTTGCGCAACATTGCTAAGTTTTAAAATTTGTTGTCCATTGATTGTGGCAGTTCTATTAAAAAAGTCATCACAAACTTGGTTAGCATATTTTTGTCCATAATTTTCGATTGCCGAAAAGTCTAACTTCATGATTTCTTAGAGGGTCTTTTTAAATCTATTTGAGATACCGTAATAAAATAATACTACTTATTAGCAAAGTTAATGTATTAATGAATCAGAAAGAAGGGAGATTACATGAATCAAAATAAATCGTTACTAATAAGCATTTTAGCTAAATAATCGCAAAAATTGAACCAAAGATTTACAATACCTATCAATAGGTGAATTAATTATACTATTGAAAATGGTTCATCAGTACACCCACTCTTGGTAACGATTATGTAAATTGCAATAATACCTTCACATATTACGCTTGTTTGATATAGAAAATTGTGTTTTAAATAGCTAAATAACCCAAATTATGGAATTAATTAAACCTCTACTAAAAGGAATACTATATGTGGTATTAGGAATGATTGTTTTAATTTTATCATTCTTATTTATTTTACCAATGTTTACGAGTCATAAAGCAAAATTTGAGATTAATCCTATTAATGGACAATATGTATTTGAGCATACTTTCCCTGAGCATGATAATTACACCTACATTGCTGTAGCAATAGAAGGGGAAATAAGCGAAGATACCGACATTTTAATGTCCAACACTACAAACGTAATTAAACTTTCTAAAAGTACTGATATCGATACAGTTTACCGAGGTGATTACTATGCCAATGATGTTAAATTAACCTTCAAATTCAATAAAAAGTGTAAAGGCAATTTAAAAGGTACAGTTTGGGTCAGTTTTATCCCATGAAACAAGCAATAAAAAAAGCCCGAAGAAATAAATTTTCTCGGGCTTTTTTCTTGAAATAATTTCTTATTAACTAATTTCTAGCTTTTCGCAAGCCTTCATGGCGGCTGTCTGCTCGGCTTTCTTTTTGGAATATCCCTGCCCTATCGAAAAGGCTTCTTCATTCACAAAAATGGTCGCTGTAAATTCTTTATTATGTTTTGAGCCCTCTTCGATGATTTCAAACCTAATAGGTTTGCCTTCGCGCTGAGCCCATTCTATGACTATTGATTTAAAATTAGGGTTATTTTGTACAACAGTCTCAATATCAAAATGCTGCGTAAGTATTTTTTTGATAATAAACGACCTTGTAAAACGAAAACCCTTGTCTAAGTAAATGGCTCCGATTAACGCTTCTAATGCATCGCCATACATTGATGTTCTGGTAAGTACGGTTTTACGGTTACCATCATATTCAACAAGCCTATCCAGACCAATTTTTCTAGCTACTACATTCAAAGATTCACGACTAACCATTCTCGAACGAATTTCGGTTAAAAAACCTTCGTCTTTAAAAGGGAATTTTTTAAACAAATATTCTGCTGTAATCATCCCTAATACTGAGTCTCCTAAAAATTCAAGTCTTTCATTAGAATCCTTGTAACCTTTAGCGATTGTTTCTTTGGATACCGAAGAGTGCATAAAAGCTAATCGATACAGCATTAAATTCGAGGGATTCTCCCCGATAATATGTTCTACTGCATTTTTTAACTTCTTGTCTTTAGGATCACTTGAAAAAAAATCAATAATTGGTGATAGCATATTTCTAAAATGATAATTGATAGTTAAAACCTAATAGCTAAAGCTGATTGAATGAGATTGCAACATTAATAAAAAAATTTGACTTCGCCTTAACTACTATCAATTATCCCCTATTCCCCTATCAACTAAAAACTATATTTTTTTGAATATAACCGTAGCATTATGACCTCCAAAGCCAAATCCATTACTTAAAACAACATCTATTTTTCTTTCTTGAGCTTTATTCAAAGTCAAATTTAAACGATTGTCAACTTCTGGATCTTCCGTAAAATGGTTAATCGTTGGAGGTACAAGTTGATGCTGTATTGCTAAGATTGAAGCCACCGCTTCAATAGCACCTGCTCCACCTAATAAGTGACCAGTCATAGATTTTGTCGAACTTATGTTCATTTTATAAGCATGTTCTCCAAATAAATCTACAATTGCTTTCAACTCTTGTGGGTCACCAAGAGGGGTAGATGTACCATGTGTATTGATATAATCTACTTCTTCTGGTTGGATTCCAGCATCATCAAGGGCATCTTTCATCGAAAGTAATGCGCCATAACCATCTGGGTGTGGTGCGGTAATATGGTAAGCATCAGAAGAGAACCCTCCGCCGATTAACTCAGCATAAATTTTTGCTCCACGAGCAACCGCATGGTCATAATCTTCTAAGATTAATGCTCCTGCACCTTCACCTACGACAAAACCGTCACGATCTTTATCATAAGGACGTGAAGCTGTTTTAGGGTCATCATTGCGTTCAGACATCGCACGCATGGCTGTAAAACCACCCACACTGGCAATCGTTACTGCTGCTTCAGAGCCGCCAGTCACACAAATATTAATACGCCCTAATCTGATATAATTAAAAGCATCAATAATCGCATTATTGGCAGATGAACAAGCCGAAACAGTTACGTAGTTTGGCCCACGGAAACCATGACGAATTGAAATATTACCCGATGCCGAATCGGCAATCATTTTTGGAATAAAGAAAGGATTGATTTTTGGCGTGCCATCCCCTTTTCCGAAGTAAATCATTTCTTCTTCAAAAGTTTTTAAGCCTCCGATACCAGAACCCCAAATTACCCCAACTTTATTTTTATCTATATTTTCAAGGTCAAGTCCTGAATCTACAATAGCTTCATCAGCCGCAACTACTGCATATTGAGTAAACTGATCCATCCGACGAGCATCTTGGCGAGGAATAAATTTTGTAACATCAAAATTTTTCAATTCGCAAGCAAAGCGAGTACGAAATTTTGAAGCATCAAATTTTGTGATATTATCGCAACCACTGACTCCATTTTTTAGTCCATCCCAATATTCTGGTACAGTATTTCCGATAGGAGTCAAAGCACCTATTCCCGTTACGACTACTCTTTTAAAACTCTTCATGAGAAAAATAAAATTTAACTAAGTATTAGATAAAAGATGATAGATAAAATTAGAGGAAAAAATACCATCCAATTTATCTGTTTTGAACACTTCTTAATCTTTAAATCCTTTGGCTTTTATCTAAGCATATAAATTAATACTCAAATTTGAGCATAATTAACCTGAAAATCAATAAAAATGTGCTAATCTGTCATAAAACTATAGTTCAGGTAGAATCAATAATTTTACTTTCAAATTAGCACATAAAGAAGTTCAGATTACTTGGCGTTTTCTTCAAGATATGTGATTGCCTGACCAACTGTTTGGATATTTTCAGCTTGATCATCAGGAATAGAAACGTTAAATTCCTTTTCGAATTCCATGATTAATTCTACTGTATCCAATGAGTCTGCACCCAAATCATTTGTGAATGAAGCCTCTGGAGTAACTTCTGCTGCGTCAACGCCCAACTTCTCGACGATAATGCCTTTTACTTTTTCTGCAATGTCTGCCATTTTTAGAACGATTTTTGGTTAGAAAAACGGTGCAAAGATGATGATAAAAATTAGATTATCAAACATTTTTTTAATACCGCATTACTATGAAAAGATTTACTATAATTATTTAAAGAATATTATTAAAAACATAATGAAGCAGCCCCTAAAAGACCTGCATCATTACCCAAAGTAGCACGTTTAATGGTTAATCCGTCGGCATGATATTTGGTTAACCAGCGTTCCATTGTAGATGTAATTGATGGTAAAATATAGTCAAACGAAGCTGACAACCCTCCACCAATCAAAATTAAATTGATATCAAGGATGGCTACTAAGTGACATAAATTTTCGCCAAGCAATTCTCCTACTTTCGTAAATACCTGTAAAGCTAATGCATCTCCTTCTGAAGCAGACGCTACTAATCCTGTTGTTGAGATAGTTCCATCATCGGGTAGTTGAGTAACACCTCTGAATTCTTTTCTCATTGTATTAGCAAGGTCTAACAATTCATTTTTACCAATGTTTCTCTCTAAAACCTTGCCATTTACTGAAGGCGTATGCCCTGGTTCCATCGCATTACCTCTACCGCCACTAAATACTTTTTTACCAATGATGGCTGCACCACCTACACCAGTCCCTAAAGTAATAAAGATATAGCTTTCGTCAATACGATCTTCACCAAAATAGAATTCTCCTAAAGCTGCTGCATTTGCATCATTTTCAAGGAAAAAATCTACTGCTGGGAAGCGTTTTTTAAGTATCTCAACCAAAGGAACATTGTTCAACTCAGGGATTGCCGTAATTTCAATTGGCGTTACTCTAGCCGAATTAATCATTCCCGGTAAGCCGATTCCTACTTTAGTGATATTTTTATTATCAATAAGTTGTAAACCTATTGCTTCTCCGAGACGGTCTTCGAAATGTCCTGATTTTCGCCAGCTCACAGTATCGTGACTATAAAAATTAGAAATTTGTCCTGTTTCTGAATTTACGATGCCCATCTTGACATTCGTTCCACCAATGTCTATGCCTAAGTACTCGACTGCCGCCATTATTTTTTATTGTATAGTGATAGTAAAAGTTTTGTGGTCTCAAAAATACGGAATTTTTATCAGTCAATAATACAAACTAAAAACGATTTACGTCTTTTTATGTACTATCCTGTATTATTGATGGGAACTATTTGTACTTTTTTAGCATTTTTTATAGCTATAACTACTCAACGATTCCGCCCTTATTCCCCAGACCTGCTTTTTTAAGTTGTTCTACTATTTCAAAAACTGCTGGACAAACTTTTGTATTTTCTAAAGTAAGGGGTAAAATTCCAGCAATATTCTTACGATCTGTATGTGGATATTCTCTGCAAGCCTTAGGTCTAAAGTCATAAATTGAACAATAATTATCTGAACCTAAGAAAGTACAAGGCGAGGAATTCAGCACATAGTCGTGGTCGCTATCCAGATGCAAATGCTCTTTTACTAACTGAGCAGGACGAATACGCAAATGTTTCGCGATTCTGTCAATATCAATATCCGTAAAGATTGGGCTGGTAGTTTTACAGCAATTTCCACATTTCAAGCAATCTACTTCATCAAAAACATCTTCATGCACAGGATGAAAAGCTTCATCCAACTTTTTGATTTTTTTATTTTTAAGTCTATCAAAAAACTTTTTATTTTCGGGAAACTTCAAACGAGCTTGTTCGTTGAAAGCTTCTATGTTTTCTTCTGTATATATCATGGGGTAATCTTTTTCTCTAAAACGGATTCGATGAAAATTTTTAAGCTGGGATTTGATTGATATACTTTCATCAACACTTTACTTTTACGATAGTCTTTTGAAACCTTATCGTAGTCGTTATAATTCTTCTCAAACTTTCCAGCTTTTTGGTGAAGTCTATAATCGCAATTATTGATAGCCTCTTTGATTTTATCAGTGTAATAAAGTGGTAATAACCAACACTCTATTTCATCAACAGAAATCGCAAATACAATTCTGTCGGTTATTTTATCAAAAAATTCCTGACCAAAAGCTTCTATAATACTCAGCTTAAATTTGTCAATTACTTTTTCTACTAATTCTTCTGGTAATAGCTTTCTTCCCTCTTCATTAGTTTGTTTGACATCAAAGTGTACTTGTTCAGAAACGTCAGTATCAATTTGAACAACGAGATATTGAATGCGTTGAAAAGCATCTCTAAAATCTTGTGAACGACAATATTCAAATACTTTATACCAACCACCAAACTTCTTAATTTCATCATCATTAGTAGCATCACGAATAGGTTGTAAAGGGGTTATTTCATCAGAAATATCATCCTCAAACAAACCTATTAAAATATTTTCCAAGACTGCATGGTCTGAAGGACCTTCCGCTACAAGTCCAAATAATGTCATAATTTTAAAAGTTTTTAGGTAAACCACCGATGTAGCCTCTCATAAACTGTTCTGAAAGTCGAACTGGGATTTCTCCTTCGGGAGTAGCAATTGGTAGAACTCTTTTTGTTTTGGTATGTCCCTCTTTATTTCTTGAGACTACCAACAAACGCTGTTCGTCATCATTCAAATTGAGTCCGTCCAAAACAGCAGGGTTATGTGTTGTAAAAATCACTTGTTTATCGTGCTTTTTAGCCAATTTTGCCAATACTTTGATTAACTCACTACACAATTTTGGATTTAAAGAAGTGTCAATATTATCTATGGCAAAGAATTTAGGCGTATATTTTGAGATAAATAGAGCAAAATAAAACATCAAAAATAGAAAACCTTCATTAGCACTTCGTTGGTCGAAGTATTGTAATCCTTCTTCCAAAAAACGGTCTTTTATCCTGATTCTTCTTTCCGTAAACACTAAATCTTTAGGTATTTCAAAGCCTTCAAACCAATCTATTAATTCCAAATTTTCAATTACTTCTTGAAATTCCTCTGGTGTTTCCTGACTCATCACAGAAAGCAATTTGAATAGCCCTTCGCCTCTGATTCCTAAAGGTTCTATTTGAGATTCTTCTTCAAATTTTCTTAGAAAGGTGTTTTCTGGGGCGTAGATAAGGAATGTATTTATAAGTGTAGTTTTTTTTAAACTGTCTTCAATAAGCAACTTATTATCTTCTAAAAAGTTCAATAGTTGCTTAACTGCATCTGGGTCAAGGTCAACTTTTTGTTCGACTTTTGTTAATGTTGAAGATTTTTCATTAATAAAATTGGCTATTAGTTCCACTAATTGATGTGTTTGATAAGAAGTAATATTATTTGTAATTCTTTCTATATCATTTATTTTTCTCTGATAGCCATTAATCTTTTCACTCTTTATTTCCTTTGTCCATTCTGAAAAAGAGGCGTTATTGCTATTGATTTCAATCAATACTTTATCTTCAAATAAATCAAAGGTTACTAAGATGGGATTATGGAATGCTTCTTTGGAGAACCCACTTCTCATTAAACCAGATTCAGTAACCCTAATTCCTCTTGCACTCAAAAACTCTTTCCCTAACTTATTTTCAGCCGCAGCTGAGCCAAAAGCAATTGCTTCCAAAATATTACTTTTCCCACAACCGTTTGCTCCTATCAAAATATTGACACGTCCTAATTCAAGAGTTAAGTCTTGAACTGATTTATAATTCTGTATCCTTACTTCTTTGACCATCTTGCTATTATTAAATAAAAAGGTTCGACAATTTACAAAAAACTGTCGAACCTTTTGAAAATATTATGTTTTGGATTAAGCCAAAGCTCCTTTCAATACACATTCGTCGCGGTCTGGACCCGTAGAGATAAAATTGATTGGTAAGCCTAATTTCTCTTCCAAGAAAGTAATATAGCCTGTTAATTCAGCTGGAAGGTTTTCGAAATTTCTTAATCCTTCTAACGAACAGTTCCACCCTTTCAATGTTTCATATACTGGTTCTACAATCGTATCTGTCATATCGTAAGGCAATTGCTCTGTAACCGTACCGTCTGGTAATTTATAAGCAACGCACACTTCTATTTCTTCAAATATATTTAATACGTCAGCCTTCATCATGACCAATTGCGTTACACCATTAATCATCATTGCGTATTTAAGCGCTGGTAAATCAATCCAACCACAACGACGTGGACGACCAGTAGTTGAACCAAATTCACGACCTTCCTGACGCATTCTTTCGCCTACTTCATCCATTAATTCCGTAGGAAACGGCCCTGAACCTACACGTGTAGCATAAGCTTTGAAGATACCGTAAACTTCACCAATGTTTTTTGGAGCAACCCCTAAACCTGTACAAGCACCTGCCGTGATAGTGTTTGAAGAAGTAACAAATGGGTACGAACCAAAGTCAACATCTAGTAAACTTCCTTGCGCACCTTCAGCCAAAATCGTTTTGCCAGCAGTAATCGCATTATTAACAGAGTATTCAGAATCTACCAAACGGAATTGTTTCATAAACTCTACTGCTTCAAAAAAGTCAGCTTCAGCGGCTGTTAAATCATATTCAAACTTATAGACATCTAAAATTGCAGTATGACGAGCCACCAAAGCATCATATTTTGCTTTGAAGTTTGGTGAAATCATATCACCTACTCTCAACCCTTGACGTGAAATTTTATCAGTATAAGTTGGTCCGATACCTTTTAACGTTGAACCAATTTTAGCATCGCCTTTTGCTTTTTCATAGGCAGCATCCAACAAACGGTGTGTTGGAAGAATGATAGAAGCTTTTTTAGATACTTCTAGGTTTTCAAGTACGTTCAAATTATACTTTGCCAAACCATCAATTTCTTTTTTGAAAATAATTGGGTCAAGCACAACACCATTTCCAATAATGTTTTGTACATCCTGACGGAAAATTCCAGACGGAATTTGGTGCAAAACATGTTTAAAACCATCGAATTCAAGGGTATGCCCAGCGTTTGGTCCACCTTGAAAACGAGCAACAACTTGATATTTAGGGGCTAAAACATCAACTATTTTACCCTTTCCTTCATCACCCCACTGCAAACCCAACAATACATCTACTGCCATTTTTTTGTTTTTTGGTTGTCATTCTCACGAAGGAAGTATCTGGCGGTGGCAGACCAGTTCCCTCCTGACGTCGAGATGACAGGAAACAGAAAAATCAAAAAAGAATAAACCACCTAATCAAAGTCGCAAAGATAAACAAACAAAAATAAAACCTCACAAGAATTTCAATAATGCTGTAGTTTTAGTTGAAGAGTATTCCAAAAAAATTCCTAAAAACACAAAAACTGGCGTTTCATTCATCATTCGAATAAAACGCCAGTTTTCTTTTTGTTGATAAATACTGTTAATGATGCTCTCTGCTAGACAATTCTCTTTCAGCTAACATCGCTTTTTTATGTTCACATTCTGTTTTTGTACAAGCACCATAAAAAATCAAAGAATGGTGCATTACATTGAACTGTAACATTTCACCTACCATCGACTGTATCGTTTGTACTCTTGGGTCACAAAATTCAGTAACATGATGGCATTCTGTACAAATCAGGTGGTCATGTTGGCGACGTCCGTAAGATTTTTCGTATTGAGCCTGATTTCTCCCAAATTGATGCTTAGAAACTAAATCACATTCTACTAATACGTCAAGTGTATTATATACCGTAGCACGTGAAACCTGATATTTCTTATTTTTCATCGAAATATATAGTTCCTCCACATCGAAATGGTCATCTCTTGTGTAAATTTCCTCCAAAATGGCAAATCGTTCTGGAGTTTTTCGAAGACTTTTATTTTCAAGATAAGCAGTAAAAATCTTCTTTACTGCCTCTAATGTGGCGTTTGATGGCATTACTGACTATTTTCAGAAAAACAAAAAATAAAATTTATTGATTTAATAATTAGACTAAATCAATTTTGAAAAGTAAAATAAATCAATTTTTAAGAGAAAAAGAAATTCTAGTCTCCTCTTTCAATCTGAATTACACCATCTACTTGCTCTAAAGAGTGAACTAGTGTCTCAAGATGCTGTGTATCTTGAACCATCAATGCTATTTTTCCTTCAAAAATACCTTCTTTTACTCCTATCGAAAGATTTTGGATATTTACTTTTAACTCTTGTGAAATTACCCTTGTTACATCGTTCATCAAGCCCATGCGGTCGGTGCCTTTAATAATTAACTGAGCAACAAACGACATTTTCACTTGGCTCGTCCACAAAGCTTTGATTACTCTATCGCCATGACGAGACAATAGCTCTGTAGCATTGGGGCATGACGTTCTATGGATTTTTATGCCTTCGTTAATGGTAACAAATCCAAAAACTGTATCTCCCGCAATTGGATTACAACATTTGGCTAGGGTATAATCTACTCTATCCATGTCTTCACCAATCAAAATTGCATCCGCATTTTTTACATCGCCATGCAATTTTTTAAGCTCTTTAACGATGTTTTTAGTATTCGTTAGCGGTTCTTGAATGGTCTTTGTAGCCTGCTTTCTTTCATGCGCTTCTCGGTCAGACTTCCATTTTTTTATCTCGTCTAAGCTAATATATGCTTTTCCAAAACGATAAAATAAGTCGTTTGTATCCTTGGCATTAAAATAAGCCCTTAGTTGATTGGTAATTTCTAAGGTTAACGTATTTACACCCAATACTTTTAAGCGATGCTCAATCATATCACGCCCCATGATGACGTGCTGTTTGTTGGCTTCTTTAATATAATCCTTAATTCGGGCTTTCGCCTTGGTCGTTGCTACAAAAGCTAACCAATCTTCGGATGGCTTTTGCTTTGCCGAGGTCATACACTCGATAATATCGCCAGTCTTGAGTTTGTGGCTCAAAGGCACTAGCTTATTATTTACCTTGGCTCCTATACACCTTGCTCCTACTTCTGAGTGAATTTCAAAGGCAAAATCCAATGCTGTAGCACCGTCTTTTAATACAATCAGTTTCCCTTTTGGGGTGTACACAAAAATCTCGTCGTTATATAAACTACTTCTAATATCATCAACCAATTCAACGGCTGATTGTGATTTATCAGTAGTATCCAATGCTTCCCGAATTTGGCTTAACCACGACTCAAAAGCTTTGTTTGTACGCGTATCATTTCCTTTATATTTCCAGTGTGCGGCAAATCCTTTTTCAGCAATTTCATCCATCCGAGTTGTCCGAATCTGCACCTCTACCCAGCGTCCACGTCGCCCAGAACTCATTACTGTAGTATGTAACGATTCATATCCATTTGACTTAGGATTAGAAATCCAATCTTTCAACCGTTCAGGATTGGGTTTATAATGGTCTGTTACCATCGAGTAGACAGCCCAACAAGCAGATTTCTCTAATTCAGTAGGAACATCTAAAATTACCCGCACCGCAAAAAGGTCATAAATTTCCTCAAAGGGAGTATTGTTCTTCTTGAGCTTGTGATAAATAGAATAGATTGATTTCGGTCGTCCTTTCACAATGTGTTTATACCCCATTATGTTAAGGTCTTTCTCAATCGGACGAATAAAGTTTTGGATGAAACTTTCTCTTGATGTTTTAGTCTCTTTTAATTTTTTGGCAATATCTTTATACGCTTCTGGCTCAGTATATTTCAAACACAAGTCTTCTAGTTCAGACTTTATAGCATGAAGTCCTAAACGGTGTGCCAGCGGAGCGTATAAATAAAAAGTTTCAGAGCTAATTTTGAGTTGTTTATCACGAGGCATACTTCCCAGTGTTCGCATATTATGCAAACGGTCGGCAAGTTTGATAAGAATTACCCGAATATCATCCGAAAGCGTAAGTAACATCTTACGGAAGTTTTCAGCTTGTTGTGAACTTCCATAATCAAAAACGCCCGTAATTTTAGTAAGACCATCGATAATTTTGGCTACATTTTTCCCAAAAATAGCTTCAATTTCTGTCAGTTCTATCTCAGTATCTTCCACCACATCATGAAGCAATGCGCACATGATGGATGTTGCCCCCAAGCCTATTTCTTCAACACAAATTTGGGCAACAGCAATAGGATGATAAATATAAGGCTCGCCAGATTTCCTCCTCATCTCTTTATGAGCTTCGGCAGATAATAGGAAAGCTTTTTTTATCAGTTTAGCATCATCATCTTGCAAATATGGACGGGCAATGTTGAGTAATTTTCGGTATCGCTTTAGAATCTCTTTCCGTTCTTGCTCTAAGTCTATTTCTTTTACTTCCACGGTGTTATTCAAGGACAAATGAGTTTTTTTTAAGAAACATTAATTTAGTGTTTAGTCTAAATTAGCGATTTTTGAGGGAAACGGCAAATGGAAGTGCATTTAATTTATATGAGAAGCCAATGGTTTTTAATGAAATTCAATTAAAGTCCTGATTGATAATTAGTCACAACTGTTTTATAGAATTACGGGGCATTTTATTTTCGGAGCAATGTGATAAATTAAACGGAAGCTAGTCAATAAATAAATATCATTCAATTTACTAGCGCCATCTCTCACTGTGCCTTGTCTGAATATTTCAGGGAAGGTACTTGCGGGAGTCAGGTTAGGATTACTATAAATTGGGTTAATATTTTCGGCCAGATATTTTCTAATAGAAGCCTCTCTGTTATTTCCAGTATTAGCCGCTATCAATTCGTATTCTCGGTGTCCCATGATAGCAGAAAGGGGACTAATTGCGTACATTTGACTGTAACTAGTATAATAGCCTCCAACGTCATCAATATAATCCGTTAAATTATAGCGAATACCTACCTCGAACCCTACATCAATTTTTCTATTTATTTTGTATTTTACTCCAAATCCAAGAGGGAAGTTCATTGCGAACAGTTCATATTTATTATTAAGGTTTCCTGGCAAACCCTGTCCTTCTGTATGAAGCGGCTGAAGACTTACCCATTCGCCTGGGGATGCTTCTGACCCTTTATAACTAGCAGGCACTCTGGCAACGGGGTTATGGTGAAAAAAAGCAAAGCCTAAGAAAACATAAGGAGTTATTTGTGCTCTCTTTTGATATCTATCACTTTCTCTAATTAAATTAAAAATACCTTTGAACGATAACTCTTGAATATCATTTCTGAAATGTGTATTTCTCATAAACGACTTTTCTAACAAAGGGGCACCTTCCAGCTTATTGTCATCCCCTGCAATTCTCACCCAAGTCAATGCTATATTGCCTGAAAATCGAGGTGTAAAATGTCTTGTATAATCAACAGAAATATTCCAACGGAGATTATCAATAGTAGATTGAACGGGACGGTTTATTGGAACTAGGTCGCCATAATAATTTGCAGTTCCTATGCCAAAGGCAATATCAGAATGTTTCTCAAAAAGCTTTTTTTGTGAAAAAGCTTGAAAACATATACATAAAGCAATAAGGATTTTAAATAAGTTTTTAATCAACATTAGGAAATCTATTGGGTTATGTTTTGTTTATAAACGACAAACAAATGATAAAAATATACTAAATTTTACAATTTTAGATAATCTGTATTTATTATTGTTTAGTTTATTTACTTATATTTAACTTAGACTGGCATTATTGATGCCAAAGTCAACAATTACTTTTATAAATATTTAACTAACCCCCTAATTTTAAATTAATCTACAATGAAAATTTTAATTGTTATTGGTATTGTCCTTTTTGGTATTGTACGCCTTTTTAAAAATTTTATGGCCTCTGAAAGGGCATCTGATGTATTACGAGAGACAAGCCAAAGTGATGCTCATGCCTTATCATTTGCTGAAACTCTCGACCTAACAGTTGTTATTAAAAAGAATATTGATATTAACTCCATCAGAGACGCATTATCAAAAATAGCTCCTTCTTTCCAATTAGATAACTATACCATAAAATCATTCAAAGAGGTAGCCCAAGATACCTACATTTGTCTTACAATTGTTAAATATGATGATTTAGAATATAGGCGCTATAGTAATGAAAACGCCACTCATGTATTAGACTTGAATTTTAAAATTTCACTTGACGAAGAAAATCAAACTTGTAGAATTTACTCTGATTTACACGATGAACTCAAAGACAAAATATTAAGAGAAGAGTTTGCTAATAAATTGTGGAAAATAATAGAGAAAAAATAAATTACTGAATACTAAAAAACTCCAGATGAATTTCATC